>NZ_JBMIRP010000071.1:0-19320 GCF_049202975.1 Ureibacillus sp. MALMAid1270
GCAATGGCTCACAATCTCCTGAAAGTAGCAGGCATCCGCCAGCTACTTTCACTAAAAATCAAAGAAAATAGAAAACAGATGAATGGGAAATCAAAATTTCCATTCATCTGTTTTCTTTTTAGGGCTTTTTGGACAGCCCCACTCGATTTCTGAAATTGTTGATGATACAACAATTGAAGTTGTACTCAAACAAGGTGTGAAATTCCATAACGGCGATGAATTCACAGCGGAAGACGTGAAGTTTCCATTGGAGCGCATTGCAACAGATTCATCGTTAAAAGAAAATCCGAACTATAAGCAAATTAAAGAAGTGAAAATCATTGATGCTTATACAGTTCAAATCATTACGCATGCTCAAGAACCGTCGATCATCCACCGACTTGCACGTTTAGGTTCTGGTATGTTGCCGAAAAAATATATTGTTGAAAACGGATGGGATTACTTCTTAGAAAATCCAATTGGTACAGGACCATATAAGTTAGTTGAATGGGTAAGAGATGATCGAATTGTATTTGAACTATTTGATGATTACTTCATAGGTAAAGTAGATGAGTGGGATAAAGTAACGTTGTGTGTAATCCCTGAAAATTCAACGCGAGTATCTGAGTTGCTTGCTGGTGGGGTAGATATTGCTACAAATATTCCTCCTGCAGACTGGGAACGTGTAGAAATTAATGAAGGTACTTCTTTAAAACAAGAAGTTTCAAACCGAACATTATTCTTAGTACTTCGTGCGACAGAACGAAACGTAATTCTATGTTGGATTTTGTGGCTACTGGTGGGGCAGTGTTAAGAAGAGCTATGCCAAACTTTTGGCTGGGGATTATGTTGATTCTACTATTCTCAGTAACATTAGGGTGGCTTCCTGTATCGGGTAGAGGTACTTTGCAACACTTAATTTTACCTACTATAACACTTGGGACAGGTATAGCAGCTGAGATGACGCGATTAGTGCGTTCAAGTATGATTGAAATTTTAAATCAGGATTATATACGAACGGCTAAAAGTAAAGGGTTACGGAAGTTTTTTTGTAATTTATAAACATGCCTTTCGAAACTCTCTTATTCCAGTAATTACGATTACTGCACTTCAAACATCAACATTAGTCGGTGGTGCACTTGTAACGGAAACAGTTTTTGCATGGCCAGGATTAGGACAATTATTAATCCAAGCAATTAATACAAGAGATATGGCAATTGTACAAGCGAGTGTATTTATCATTGTGATATTGGTCATTTTCATGAATTTAGTTGCAGACATTCTATATAGAGTGTTAGATCCACGCATTAAATACAATTAATGGGTGAAGCTATGGCACAAAGTATTGAAACTCCTTCCGTTGTTCAAAAAAAGTCGAGTGTTTCGTATGTGTTGAAATCACTCTTAAAAAGTAAAACAGGATTTGCAGGTTTTCTAATTGAGTCACCAAAATCTACCAAATATGACGTTCGTCATATATGACAATCATCACACATATTGAAAAAAACTATTCCAATATTATTAACGGGATAGTTTTTTTTATTTTGTTAACTCCCTAATTAACTTTTATCGTGACTAATTTTATGACATTTGTAATGAATAACTAGTGATGTTTGCTTCTATTACACATGAATTAATATTTGTATGATGAAAATAATTAATAAACTAGAAAGAGGGAATATCATTGACTATGACTGATGCTGAAAAAACAAAACAGTTACGAAAAGAAGTGGCAGCCTATGCAAAAGCTGAACGGAATAAGAGTATCCTTCAGATAATTAATACCATCATTCCACTATTAATGCTTTGGGTAGCTGGTTATTACTTAGTTCCAATATCACCTTGGCTAACGGTAGCGTGTAGCGTTTTATCTTCGGCATTCTTAGTTAGAACGTTTATCATATTCCATGATTGTACACATGGTTCATTCTTCAAAAATAAAAAAGCGAACGATATTATCGGGAATATTACTGGGATTTTAACTTCTTTTCCATATATGAAATGGAGACGTGAGCACTTAATCCACCATGCTTCAAGTGGAAATCTTGATAAACGTGGAATTGGCGATATTGATATGCTTACTGTTGATGAGTATTTAGCGAAATCTAAATGGGGTCGTCTTGCATATTGTTTATACCGAAATCCAATTGTCATGTTTGGATTAGGGCCATTATATTTAGTGTTAGTGTTAAATCGTTTTAATGTTAAGGATGCAAAGAAAAAAGAACGTTTAAATACGTACTTTATTAATATCATGGTGCTATTACTATGTGCGACAATTATATTTTTCTTAGGATGGCAATCGTTTTTATTAGTTCATGGGATTACTTTATTTGTAGCAGGATCAATGGGGATTTGGTTATTCTATATCCAACATACTTATGAAGAATCTTATTTTGAGTACGATCCAGAATGGGATTATGTAAAAGCAGCAGTAGAAGGTAGTTCGTATTATAAATTACCAAAAGTATTACAATGGGTAACTGGAAATATCGGTTATCATCACGTTCACCATCTTGCACCAAGAGTCCCGAACTATAAATTAGAAGAAGCTCACGAAGCAATACCGCCGCTACAAAAGGCAACAACCATTACACTAAAAACTAGTTTAGAATCAGTTCGCTATAAACTTTATGATTCGAAACAGAAAAAGTTTGTATCATTTAAAGAAGTGGAAAAATCGATTCAAGTGAAAAATAAATCTATTCATGTGTAAAGGTAAACTATCTAATAAGTTATTTGTTACGATAAAAAATCGCTATTAGCCAGCATAAGAGTGTAATACAACTCGACCAAATAGGTCGAGTTGTATTTATCTAAAGACTAATTAAATTCTAGTTAGGAGAAAGTGTCATAAATTTTATGTACTGTTATAATAAAAGGAAATATAAGAAGCTGTGAGGTTAACAATGCAAAGTTGGTATACGATTTTTCCTAAAAACCCTTGGATCAGTATTTATGTTTGGATCATTTTTTGCATTTTGCCTTTTTATTTTCTTATTCGTTCCTATTCATATATTCAAATAGTCATAGGGATTCTTTTAATACTTGTTTATTTCATATCCCATTGGTTTTCATTTAACTCTAAAAACGGTCTCGTTTACATGTGGATCAGTTTTGAAATAGTATTAAATATAATCATGACCTTAATGTTCGGATATGTCTATTTGTCATTGTTTACTGCATTCTTTATAGGGAATATTCGTAATGCAGTAGGTTTTTATATTATGTATGGTTTACATATCGGTTTCACTGTAATTGCAATCGTGTTTGGATACTTCTTAAACTTACATTTATTCATATCTCAAACACCGTTTCTCATTATTACAGTATTAGGTGTTGTATTGCTTCCATTTACATTATATAACCGCAACAAGAGGGAGAATTTAGAAGGGGAACTTGAGGTTGCAAAAGAGCGAATTGCAGAATTAATCATTTATGAGGAACGACAACGTATTGCTCGTGACTTACACGATACATTAGGACAAAAGCTATCACTGATTGTTCTAAAAAGTGATCTTGCGAATCGTCTTGTTACAAAAAATCCAGAAGAAGCCATCAATGAAATAAAAGACATTCGTCAAACTGCAAGTATTGCGTTGAAGGAAGTACGTGAACTTGTGTCGAATATGAGAGCAATAAAATTAAATGAAGAATTGATCCGTGTCGAACAAATATTAACAGCAGCGAACATAAAATATGAACTGGTGGGCGATGCACAACAGTTGAAAATTCCAGTCCTCGTAGAAAACGTTCTAAGCATGTGTCTAAAAGAAGGTATTACCAATGTGGTAAAACATAGTCGTGCAAAAAAATGTACTGTCACAATTGGACAAGATAATAACGAGACATTTATCAAGATCATGGATAATGGAATTGGATTTAGTAAAAGTGAAAATATCTATGGTAACGGCGTAAGAGGAATGAGAGAAAGACTAGAATTTATCAACGGTACTGTTAACTTTGAAAGTAATAACGAAGGTACAGTACTTTACATTAGTGTTCCACTTGCCATTACCCATCAAAAGGAGAGTGAATGATTTGATTCGAATTGTTATTGCAGAGGATCAAGGCATGCTTTTAGGTGCAATGAAATCACTACTTAATATGGAAGATGATATGGAAGTAGTGGGACTTGCAAAAAATGGCGAAGAGGCAATTAAGCTAGTGGAACAGCTTCAACCAGATATTTGTATTATGGATATTGAAATGCCAGTAAAAACAGGGTTAGATGCAGCAGAGCATTTACATTCAATCAATAGTAATTGTAAAATCATTATCCTTACGACATTTGCTAGACCGGGATATTTCGAAAGAGCAAGAAAAGCAGGGGTAAAAGGGTACTTGTTAAAAGATAGCCCGATCGAGGAACTTGTACATTCTATACGAACAATTATTGATGGGAAAAGAATTTATGCACCAGAGTTAGTTGATTTTGTTTATGAAGAAGAAAGTGAAAATCCGCTAACAGACCGAGAAAGCCAGGTCTTAGAGCTTGTAGCAGAAGGTAAAACAACAAAGGAAATTGCCTCTGAACTATATTTATCACAAGGAACAGTGAGAAACTACATTTCAGCTATTCTAGATAAATTAGGTGTAGGGAATCGAATTGAAGCGATCTCTAGGTTCAAAGAAAAAGGATGGAATAAATAAAATAAGAGGGTGTCTTAAAAGCTAAACTTTTAAGACACCCTCTTTTATATTATTTTCTCTTAGTTAATCGACCTAAGATGAATGCAGCAGCAGCTACACCAAGTACTGTGTTTGTTTTCTTATTAAACACTTGTTTTGTCACAAGGTTAAGGTTTTGTGGACGTTCAGCAAGGCGACGCATGAAATATCCGTACCAATCACTACCGAACGGTACATAAGTACAGAAGTTGTAACCTTCTTTAGCAAGCTCTAATTGCATTTCTTTACGGAAACCATAAAGCATTTGGAATTCGAATTTATCGTTTGGAATATCATGATCTTTAACAAATTGTTTAACATGGTTAATGATGTTATGGTCATGTGTTGCGATGGATGTAAATTTACCATGTAATAAGTGATACTCGATCAACTCGATGAAGTTAAGGTCGATATCATGCTTGTCTTGATATGCAACATCTGCTGGTTCTTTATAAGCACCTTTTACAATACGTAAACGATAGTCTTTATATTTTTCAATGTTTTCTTTTGCATTAAAGAAATATGCTTGAATAACAGTTCCAACATTATCGTATGTTTCTGAAATTTTTTCCATTAGATCAAAAGTTGGTTGAAGTCGTTCATATGTCTCTTGATCGAAGTTAACATGTATTTTATATTCGTGAGCTTTTCCTACAATTTCCATTAAGTTGTCATAACAAAAATCATAATCAATATCTAAACCAACTTGAGAAGGTTTTACTGAAATGTGAGAATCTACACCATGTTCATGGATTGCTTCGATAACAGCTAAAATTTGCTCTTTTGCTTTTGTTGCTTCTGATTTTTCATAGACGAATTCACCTAAATTATCGACTGTACAAGAAATCCCATGTCTATTAAGTTCCTTCATACTTTCAATTGCTTCTTGAATGTTAGTACCCGCTACAACACTTTGTGCGCCTAGCTTTAGACCGTATTTTTGTGCAGCACTGTTTAATAATTGATTTTCAGATAAATGAATGAAAAAGTCTCTTAATAATGGCATATATGTTAGCTCCTTCTTTTTTTAAAATTATATCATAATTGAGAAAATGTAGTTAATTTTCGAAAATAAATTAAATTTTCAAATTATTTCAAAAGAACATTTTCGATGAATTGAACCCTTTCATTAAACAGCGTTGGATAAGATAAAAAGCCAATCAAGATGCTTGAAAGTGCAGCTGTTGTCAATAATGCGAAAATAACTAATATTTGAAACTGAACTGCAATTACAGGATCTGCCCCACCTATAATTTGTCCACTCATCATTCCAGGAAGTTGAACGAGACCAATTGTTTTTTGACTTTCTATTGTGGGAATCATACTTGCTCTAATTGCACTTTTTAGTTGTGTATGTATTGCTTGCTTAGGAGTACCACCTAAGGAAAGTATAAGTTCAATTGAATCCTTATTTCCTTCTATTTCTGCAGTAAAGCGATTTAAAAATAATATAGAAAGAACCATCGAGTTCCCAATTAACATCCCACTAATAGGAATGATATATTGTGCAGTTGGTGGGACTATATTTAACCCAAGAAGAATACTTTGAGTGACAATTTCTACAATGATAAGTGTAAAGGCAATTTTCCAAGTAATACCCTTAATAGCTTTCCCCTTTTTCGTGCATTTAATGTAGCTGCCACTAACATTAATACAATCATTAGGAATATATAAATAAAACTATCGGAATCAAAAACAAATTTTAATACATAACCTACAGCTAACAGTTGAATAATGGAACGAACCGTTGCAATAACCGTATCTTTTTCAAGTCCTAGATGTAATGTTTTTGAAAGAATTAGTGGAATAAGGACAAAGATGAGTGTTAGAGATAAAGAAGTATAAGTCATACTCTAATTTCCCCCTCAATAAAACGTTGTACTTTTGTATTTTTAGTACAACTTAATAATGTTTTGTCCCCATGTTCCTCTAACTTACCGTTCATCATTACCCAAATGAAATCTCCTAATTCTATTGCTTGTTGAATATTGTGTGTAATCCAAGCGATGGTTACTTCATATTTTTTATGAATCTTTATGATGAGTTGCTCAATTTCGTGTTTTGAAACAGGATCCAAGGCAGATGTGATTTCATCTAATAATAAAATCTTGGATCGATTTACTAATGTGCGCGCAATAGATAATTTCTGTTTTTGCCCACCAGATAAATTGCTGGCATCTCTGTTCAATAATCCTCCATCTAAGCCGACAGTATTCAACATGGATATCGCATCTTCTTTAGATAAACTCATTTTCTGTAATTTTAATGGAAGTGCAAGATTATCATAAACGCTTCCCCGAATAATCGGAGCATTCTGTAAGACCATACCTACCTGTCTTCTTAAAGATGTAGGTTCAATATTTGTAATCGATTGATTATCAATAAAAATATCCCCTTTAGTAGGAGACTTTAGTCCATTACATAACTTTAACAAAGTAGATTTTCCTGCCCCAGATGGACCAACAAGTGCTGTAATTTTTCCTCTATGAATTGAACCAGAAATGTTATCCAATATTAAGTTTTCCCCTTGTTGAAAACTAATATTCTGGAATAGGATTGAAGCTTCATATTCAGCCATTTTTACATATCTCCCTAGATAAACTCCCAAATGTAGTATATGTGTTATTAGTATAATTAAATGAAATTAAGAGGAAAAAAGCAAAACAATAATGAAGTAAGAATTATAAAAATACTGAAAACTAATACTTAATCGATTAGAACATGAAAGTAAATGGTGTATACTAAGATTAATTATGAAATTGGAAGAAGGGGCTTTCTAATGAAATCAAATTTTACAGACGATAGCTTATCATTACACACAGACCTATATCAAATTAATATGGCAGAAAGCTATTGGGCTGATGGGATCCATAATCGTAAGGCTGTATTCGAGCTATACTTCCGTAAATTACCTTTTGGAAACGGGTATGCAATATTTGCTGGATTAGAGCGTATTTTAGACTATTTAAGAAATTTTAAATTCAGTGAATCAGATATTGAGTATCTAAAACAATTAGGTTATAAGGAAGACTTTATTGACTATTTAAAGACAGTTCGTTTTACAGGTACGATACATTCGGTGGTTGAAGGGGAAGTTGTCTTTGCTAATGAGCCTTTAATTCGAATAGAGTCTTCATTAGCAGAAGCACAATTAATAGAAACTGCATTACTAAATATTGTAAACTATCAAACATTAATTGCTACAAAAGCTAGTAGAATTAAACATATCATTCTAAATGATACAGCTGCAGAGTTTGGTTCAAGAAGAGCTCAAGAAATGGATGCAGCGATTTGGGGTGCACGTGCAGCCATTATTGGTGGTTTTAATTCGACTTCCAATGTAAGAGCGGGAAAATTGTTTAATATACCAGTGTCAGGTACACATGCCCACGCTATGGTTCAAGCCTATAAGAGTGAGTATGAAGCATTTCATTCTTATGCGAAGAGACATAAAGATTGTGTATTCTTAGTTGATACGTACAACACATTAAAATCCGGAGTACCAACTGCAATTCGAGTAGCGAAAGAACTAGGTGACAAAATCAACTTTATCGGCATTCGTCTTGACAGTGGTGACATTGCATTCTTGTCTAAAGAAGCTAGAAGAATGTTAGATGAGGCAGGATTCACAGAGGCAAAAGTGATCGTTTCAAATGATTTAGATGAATACACGATTTTGAATCTAAAAGCACAAGGTGCAAAGGTAGATTCATGGGGAATTGGCACAAAACTTATTACTGCTTATGATCAACCAGCATTAGGTGCAGTTTATAAAATTGTAGCTATCGAAAACGAATCGGGAGTACTAGAAGATACGATTAAAATTACAGCAAATGCAGAAAAAGTATCTACACCTGGTTTAAAAAACGTCTATCGAATTATCGACAAAGAAAACGGTAAAGCAGAAGGCGATTATATAACAATGGCAGATGAAGATCCACAATCAGAAGAACGTTTAAAAATGTTCCATCCAATTCATACATTCATATCAAAGTTTGTGACAAATTTTGAAGCGCAGAATTTACACAAAAAAGTAATTGATCAAGGTGAAATTGTTTATGAAAGCCCTTCTGTTATGGAAATGCAAAAGTATGCCTTTGATAGATTAGATCTATTATGGGATGAATATAAGCGTTCGCTAAACCCAGAAGAATATCCTGTAGACTTAAGTCAAAAATGTTGGGATAACAAAATGAGGAACATACAAGAAGTTCAAAATATGGTTCATGATATGGAAAATCGTTAGGAGGTAGTGCGATGGGGGATTTGCAAAGAAAGATTATTGAAGAACTAAAGGTACAGCCACAGATTAGTCCGGAAGAGGAAATTAAAAAATCAGTCGAATTTCTAAAACAATATGCTAAAAAACATTCATTTCTCAAGTCTTTTGTCATTGCAATCAGTGGTGGACAAGACTCGACATTGGTAGCAAAACTAATCCAATTAGCTGTCGATGAGTTAAATGAAGAAGCTGGGGAACAAAAATATGAAACGATTGCAGTCCGCTTACCTTATGGAGTGCAATTGGATGAACAAGATGCACAAGATGTCATCAAATTTGTAAAACCAACTAAGGTCATCACGGTGAATATTAAACCTGCAGTTGATGCTAGCGTTAAATCGTTATTGGATGCTGGAATTACGTTAAGCGATTTTGCTAAAGGAAACGAAAAAGCCCGTGAACGAATGAAAGTGCAATACTCAATTGCTGCTATGAATGCAGGGGTTGTTGTTGGTACAGATCACGCTGCAGAAGCTGTTACTGGGTTTTATACAAAATACGGAGATGGCGGTGTCGATCTAGTACCTATTTTCCGATTGAATAAGCGTCAAGGAAAACAGATCTTAGCCCATTTAGATTGCCCACAACATCTGTATTTAAAAACACCTACAGCTGATTTAGAAGAAGAACGTCCTGCACTTCCTGACGAAGAAGCTTTAGGCGTTACATATGAATTGATTGATGACTATTTAGAAGGAAAAACTGTTCCTGAAGAAGCTAGTAAAATAATCGAAGGACATTTTTTAAGATCTCAACATAAACGTAATATGCCAATTACTATTTTCGATGATTTTTGGAAGTAGTTAATGAATCATATTACTAACCAGACTATGGAAGTTTAGTCTGGTTTTTCTTTATTTCCAACAATATTACCCGATAATAAGAATAGAATAAGTACTATCAAACCATACGAAGGAGGTAAGTGTACCATGAGAGCTTCTCGAGTATCTGCAGTTAATAGCAGTATATTTCGTAATTCTAGACAGTATTTACAAACAAATGAGCGTATATTTAGATTAATAAGTGAAGGCGAAGAAAATGAACATAAGTCTGGGCAACATCAAAGTAAACATAAAAAACAAGAAAATGCGCAGTCACAACAACCTACGACTAAAAAAAGAATCAAAAGAGAAGAAAAAAGTGGATTTATTAAAGGTATACAAAGTGAAGCCGATTTAATGGCAAATCTTCGTAATAACCTTTTAAAAAAAAGTAAAAGAGTAAATTCTGTCACGAAGAAGTCTCAAATAGACACTTATCGTACCTCCATATAAATAATTTGTTTTCATAAGGTTTTTTTCATTCAAAATAACTCAATCATTTTAGGGTCGAGTTTTATTTTTTTATGGCCAGAAATATTATCATTATGAATAAATGAATTAGGAAATAATTGATTAATTTCCACATATAATAGAAAGTTTAAGAGTATAGACTATTTGTCACATTTTGTAAAATTAGGTTATTTTAGTTGCAATTAGTTGTTTTCGATTAAGGATTTCGTTATGCTTTATATATATTTTTTGTAAATTCTGACTAATGCTGCACCGAGATTGGGAGGTTTCGTAAAATGCACGTAAAGATAGAATCGATTATTAATAATATTGAAAAAGTGATGATAGGTAAGCGTGAAGTTGCGCAATTAAGCGTAATTGCAATGCTTGCAGGAGGACATGTTTTACTAGAAGATGTACCTGGAGTGGGTAAAACTATGATGGTACGTGCTCTAGCTAAATCTGTTGGAGCTGAGTTTAAACGTATACAATTTACCCCTGATTTACTACCTTCAGATGTAATTGGTGTTTCAATATATAATCCAAAAACATTGCAATTTGAATTTAGACCTGGGCCAATTTTAGGAAATATTATTTTAGCAGATGAGATTAACAGAACTTCGCCGAAAACACAATCTGCTTTGTTAGAGAGTATGGAAGAGGCTTCCGTATCGATTGATGGTGAGACAATTCAAATTCCGAAACCATTTTTTGTAATGGCAACTCAAAATCCAATCGAATATGAAGGAACTTATCCATTACCAGAAGCACAGCTAGATCGTTTCATGCTAAAAATTAGAATGGGTTATCCATCTCCTCAAGAGGAAGTAGAAGTGTTACGCAGAGCTGAAATTAATCAACCGATTGTAAATCTTGAATCTGTTATTAGTTTAAGCGAATTATTAGAGCTACAAGAGGAAGTAAAAAGTGTATATGTGGATGACTCTATAAAAGCGTATATTGTACAAATTGCAAGGGCAACTAGAAAAGTAAGTGAAGTATATCTCGGTGTAAGCCCTCGTGCCTCTATTGCTCTAATGAAAGCATCGCAAGCTCTAGCAAAAATGCAAAACCGTGATTATGTAGTACCAGATGACGTTCAATATTTAGTGCCATATGTGTTTGCGCATAGACTAATTTTAAGACCTGAAGCAAGATATGAGGGAATTACACAAGAATCAATCTTAAATCGAATTGTAAACCAAGCAGTTGTTCCGATAAAAAGGTATGCTGAAAAATGAAAAAGGTAAAGCCAGTCTTCAAAAAAGTAGGTAGTATTATCCTCATTATTTTGTTAATGGTAATTACCTTTAGTTATGCGATGTTTCAAGGTGGATTTGTTAGCTGGTTTCTTTTCTATTCATTAATCCCCTTTTTACTGTATTCATTTTTATTATCTCTTGTACCAATCAATATTCATAGTGTTAGTAGGGAGATTAGACCTTCAGTTGTAGAAAGAGGAGATACTGCTCGTGTTACTGTTGCTTTTCAAAATAAAACATGGTTTCCGCTACTTTTTTTAACAGTCTGTGAGATCAATCTAGACAAGCAGTTTCATGATAAAGCAAACGGTAACATAAGCAATATTTTCTTTGTTGGATGGAAAAGAAATTTTGAATGGACTTATGAATTAAGAAATTTAAATAGAGGGCAGTTTACGTTTCAAGGATTAGAATTCACAGTAACTGACTTTTTTGGCTGGGCAAAACGAACAAAAATTGTCGCTGATTCACAAACATTTATCGTTTATCCAAAAATAACAGAATTAAGATATAACCAAATTCAAATGCAATATGACCAAGGTGGAATTGCTTCTGTTGTGCCAATTGTAAAAGATACGAGCATGGTAACTGGAGTTCGAGATTACCAGCCAGGAGATCGCTTCTCGTGGATTCACTGGAAGTCGTTCGCTAAAAATGAAACATTACGAACAAAGGAATTCGAAGACAGGACGACTCAACATATATTCCTATGTATGGACCGAACGATTCCTTACAATTTTGAAAATGTAGTAGACTTAACGGCTTCTATACTACGTAGTGTCGTAAAAAATCAGGGAGATATCTCATTTTTATCTTATGGATCAACTAGAAGTTACTTCCCGAATATTAAAACTCAAAGTCAATTTCAAAAGACTTTAAAGCATCTAGCTACTGTTCAGCCCGATGCCAATGAATCCATTTATTCGATTCTTACGAGAGAGTTAAAGAATTTAAATTCATCAACGTTCATTTTTATAACGGGTAATTTTACTGAGGAAATGTCTCATTTCTTTATGAATAGCAATAATTTAATGCGCGGCGCAATTTGTTTTGTCGTAGGTGATGATTATGTTATGACGAAAAGAAATTATCCTAATGTCAAAGTGATTTCACTATCAAAAGAGCATTTTCATAAAGCATTCACGGAGGTGTCAAAGCCGTGAAAATAAAAAACTTTCACTCAATCGAATTAGCAGTCTACTATTTAATCATATTTTTAATCCTACAAGAGTGGCTAATCCCTATTTTAGAACTTACGAAAACGGGCCACTTAGGGTTAATATTAGTATTTATTGCATTATGCTTAATTAGTAGTTTATTAAATTTACATTTTATTCTTTCGTGGATTGTTAAAGTGGTTTACATTGCATGGTTCATTACGAGTGTTTATAGTGATTTATCTATTTTCTCATCTGATGGACTTGGGTTTCTACTTTTCGAGATGCAATATAATCTTATTACTGTCTTTAGTGGTAGATGGCTTGAAATTACCGATCCATTCCGCACGTTTTTATTCTTTATATTAATTTGGATGTTAATCTATTTAATCCATTATTGGATTACAGTCCGTAGAACGATTTTTTACTTCCTTGTATTAACAATTTTCTTCATCGCAACATTAGATACCTTTACTGAATATGATGGTACTTTTGCGATGGTTAAAGTTGTTTTACTAGGGTTACTTATGACTGTGTTTTTATATTTAAAAGGTCTAATTGTACAAGCTGGTATTACAATACCGTGGCACAAATATATAAATTTACTAATTCCTGCGATTCTGTTAATTGGGTTAGTAAATATTTTCGGACTTCTATTACCAAAGTCGGAACCGATATGGCCAGACCCAGTCCCGTTTATCAAATCAGCAACTGGTCAAGGGGAAGGTGAAAGTGCTGGTAATGGGGTTTCAAAAGTTGGTTACGGTACAAATGATGGTAGATTAGGAGGTGCCTTCGTTGCTGATGATACTGTTGTCTTTATGGCAGAAGCAGAATCGAAACAGTATTGGCGAGTGGAGACGAAGGACTTTTATACATCGAAAGGGTGGGAGCAGTCAGCGATTATCCCCGACGAATCAGCCTTTTTTAGTATAGGTACAGATATTCAATATTCGTTACCAACTGGACCTGAAGAAGAAGAAAAAGTGGCTCAAATTGTACAATTAGAACCATTTGATTTCATCCTGCAGCCATATGGATTAAAGAGAGTAGAAATAGATCCAGTCTATGTAGAAAACTATACAAATGTTGGATTTATCATGAATACAAACTCGGAAAAGCTTTATCCTTATGGGGACAATAAAATTCTAACAACTCCGAGTTATAGTGTTGTATATAGTAAGCCCACTTATCTATATAGTGAGTTAACAAGTGAGCCGAGTGTCCAGATTGATGAGACCGCATTTCAACAATACTTGCAACTACCAGAAACGCTTCCTGATCGGGTAGTTGAGCTAGCAAATGATATTGTAAAAGGTGCTAAAACTCCATATCAAAAGGCTAGAGCAATTGAAAGCTACTTTTCTAGAAATGGTTTCAAATATGAGACGACAAATGTAGCAATTCCAACAGCAGAGCAAGATTACGTCGATCAGTTTTTATTTGAAACTAAAATGGGTTATTGTGATAACTTCTCTACTTCGATGGTAATTATGTTACGCTCCATTGGAATTCCTGCTCGTTGGGTGAAAGGCTTCATGGGTGGAGAAATAGTAGATTCTAATGGTGCTATAAAAACTTTTGAAATTACAAATAACAATGCTCACTCATGGGTGGAAGCGTATATTCCTGATGTTGGATGGGTGAACTTTGAGCCGACAATTGGATTTTCTAACATGCGCTCAATTGAGTTTGATGTAGAAACAACAAATCCAGAAGATGAGTTAGTTCTTGAAGAACAAGAGCAACCAGTTGAAGAATTAGATAGAGAAAGAGAACAGCCACCTACAACGAAAGAAGATAATAAAAACTTTTTTGCTAGCTTGATGAAAATAATCGATAAAAATCGTATGCTATTTGTGTCCATAAATCTAACAATTTTGTTTGTAGGTTTAGTATTATTGATTACTAGGAAAAAGTGGTTGCCAAAGGTATATGTGCAAATGAATCGCCGAAAAACGATGAGCGAATCCTCTTTCGAAGCAATGTTCTTACAGTTATTAAAAGTGCTTGAATATAGAGGGATGAAACGTAAAAAAGATCAAACGTTAACATCCTTTGCGAAGGAAGTCGATCAAGCTCTTGGAACGTATGAAATGTCTAAAATTACACGTGTATATGAAGAATATATTTATGGGAAAAACCTACAAAATATAGACTTTGATAAAATGAAAGAAAGTTGGGAATATTTAATCAATCGTAGTAGTAGTTGATTTTACATTATAGTAGGGTTAAAATTTAGGGAAAATAAATATGATAGGCTGCCTTCATATAAATCTGATAATCTGGTTCGGATGTTTCTACTAAGTTACCTGAAATAACTTATCTATGAGGGCGGGTAAATTGTGCAGTTTTATTGGACTGTACTTTTACCCGTCTTTAGTTTAAATGAACGCGTCGGAAAACTTTTTTCAACGCGTTTTTTTATTCCTGTGTAACCATCCGTAAAACTTTCAACTCTATAAAAGAGGAAAAACAAATATGTTTTGTTTTGGTGAGAGTGAAAAGATGTGATTACAAGATTGGTTCAATTAACAATCTGTGGAGAATAATAAAAACTACTGTATAAATTTCACTTTATCAGGATAATGATTATTTTGGGGTGCAGTCTTCAAACTATAGAAGAGGTGTAAAACGTGTCAACTACTCCGTTGTTAAAAGAACAAGAAAAAATTGTCGTACTAGACTTTGGGAGTCAATTCAATCAACTAATCACGCGTCGTATTCGTGAATTTGGCGTTTTCTCTGAATTACATCCACACACTATTACAGCTGAAGAAATTAAAGAAATGAACGCAGTTGGTATCATATTTTCAGGTGGTCCAAACTCAGTTTATGATGAAAATGCTTTTAAAGTAGATAAAGCAATCTTTGAATTAGGTTTACCAATTTTAGGAATTTGCTACGGAATGCAATTAATGTCACATACACTAGGTGGAAAAGTTGAAGCAGCTGACCATCGTGAGTATGGTAAAGCAGAGTTAAATGTAACTGTTGCAAATAAATTATTTGGCGACCTTCCGAAAGACCAAGTTGTATGGATGAGCCATGGAGACCTTGTAACACAAGTTCCAGAAGGCTTTGAAGTAATTGCAACGAGCGCATCTTGTCCGATTTCTGCAATGCAAAATGTTGAACGTGGATTATATGCGGTACAATTCCATCCTGAAGTTCGCCATTCTGTATATGGAAATGATATTTTACGCCAGTTTGTGTTCGATATTTGTGGAGCAAAAGGCGATTGGTCAATGGCTAACTTCATCGAGATCGAGATAGAAAAAATCCGTGAACAAGTAGGCGATAAACAAGTTCTTTGTGCATTGTCAGGTGGGGTAGACTCTTCAGTAGTTGCAGTTTTAATCCATAAAGCAATTGGTGACCAATTAACTTGTATGTTCGTAGACCACAACTTAAACCGTAAAGGTGAAGTAGAACAAGTTATGAAAACTTTCACAGAAGACTTCGATATGAAAGTAATCAAAATCGATGCACGTGAACGTTTCATGAATAAACTAAAAGGTGTTTCTGATCCAGAGAAAAAACGTAAAATAATCGGTAACGAATTTATTTATGTGTTTGATGAAGAATCATCTAGATTAAAAGATATGGATTTCCTTGCACAAGGAACTTTATATACAGATATTATTGAATCTGGTACATCAACAGCTCAAACAATTAAATCTCACCATAATGTAGGTGGATTACCAGAAAATATGAAGTTCGAGTTAATCGAACCTTTAAAAACTTTATTCAAAGACGAAGTTCGTGCATTAGGTTTAGAGCTAGGACTTCCTGAAGAAGTTGTTTGGCGTCAACCATTCCCAGGTCCTGGACTAGGTATCCGTGTACTTGGAGAAGTAACAGAAGATAAATTAGAAATAGTTCGTGAAGCAGACTATATCTTACGCGAAGAGATCAAAAAAGCTGGTCTTGACCGTGATATTTGGCAATACTTCGCAGTATTACCTGATATCCGTTCTGTAGGTGTAATGGGCGATGCTCGTACGTACGATTATGCAGTAGGTATCCGTGCGGTAACATCAATCGACGGTATGACTTCTGACTGGGCACGTATCCCTTGGGACGTATTAGAAAAAATCTCAGTACGTATCGTAAACGAAGTAAAACACGTAAACCGCGTGCTCTATGATATTACATCTAAGCCACCAGCGACGATTGAGTGGGAATAGGATCATTGTAGTACATTTCAAACCTCTTGATTGTTTCATTTTGGAGTAATCGAGAGGTTTTTTGTTTGGGGCAAGGATCGAATTAGTTGATTCCGAACAACCTAGTTTTAAAGATCGTGCTCAATTATTCCAAAATTGGTGATACTTCTTTGCTTAATTAAGGGGAATTATGGGTAAATGTTTAAAATTTAACGAACTATATTTATATTTTTTTAAAAAATGTTCGTAAATGGGATTGAAAATTGAATTATATGATGATATATTACTAAACGTAAATTAAATATTTCGTCGTATAATGTCGAGAATAAGGCTCGAAAGTTTCTACCAAACTACCTTAAATAGTTTGACTACGACTATTCACTCTAGATGCAATTATTCATTCATTTCATTTATTTTTCTTTCTAGAGTCAATAGAGGTAATGTAGGCATGCGACTTTCAATTAGGTTGTGTGTCTTTTATTTTTGACATTGGAACGACAAAACGGAGGATAACAATGAAAAAGTATTTCCAATTCGAAGAACTTGGAACAAATTATCGTCGTGAGTTTTTAGGTGGATTAACAACATTCCTTGCGATGGCATACATTCTAGTTGTAAACCCGCTAACATTAACTTTAGCGGATGTAGAAGGCTTACCAGCTGAACTACGTATGGATTACGGTGCAGTATTCGTTGCAACTGCTGTTTCTGCAGCAGTAGGTTGTTTCATTATGGGGATTGTCGCAAGATATCCTTTAGGTCTTGCTCCTGGATTAGGTTTAAACGCATTCTTTGCTTATACAGTAGTATTAGGTAGTGGAAGTCCTTGGCAACATGCGTTAGCTGCAGTATTCATCTCAGGTGTTTTCTTCTTATTATTAACATTAACAGGTTTACGTGAAAAATTAATTAACGCGATTCCAATGGAGTTAAAATTAGCTGTTGGAGCGGGTATCGGTTTATTTATCGCATATATTGGATTAAAAACTTCAGGAATTATTACAGCAAGTGAAGCTACAATCGTTGGTCTTGGAGATCTTCATAATCCAGAAGTGCTACTAGCAATCTTTGGTCTTGTAGTTACTGTCATCCTTTTAGTTAAAGGTGTTAAAGGTGGAGTATTCTACGGTATGGTCTTAACGGCGATTGTTGGTATGATCTTTACTGTTGTTCCTGTACCAGAAGGTGTTGTTTCAATGCCACCAAGTGTAGCACCAACTTTTGGTTCAGTATTTAGTGCGTTAGGAGATCCAACCTTCTACACATTATCAATGTTATCTGTTATCTTAACTTTCTTATTTGTAGATTTCTTTGATAACGCAGGTACACTTGTAGCGGTTGCTAACCAAGCTGGATTTGTTAAAGATAATAAATTACCACGTGCAGGTAGAGCACTTATTTCTGACTCAATTGCAACAATCGTAGGTTCAATCTTTGGTACATCAACTGTTACATCTTATGTAGAATCTTCATCAGGTGTTGCTGCAGGTGCTAGAACTGGATTTGCTTCTATTGTAACAGGTGTATTATTCTTATTAGCTTTATTCTTCTCACCAGTATTATCAGTTATTACATCTGCTGTTACTGCACCAGCTTTAATAGTAGTAGGAATTTTAATGGTTTCTTCTCTTGGACAAATTGAATGGAGCCGTTTCGAAATTGCTGTACCAGCTTTCCTAACAATGATCATGATGCCTTTCACAAGTTCAATTGCAACAGGTATCGCAGTAGGATTCATTTTCTACCCATTAACAATGATTATTAAAGGAAAAGGTAAAGAAGTACATCCAATTATGTATATCTTCGGATTAATCTTCTTAGTTTACTTAATTACTCTTTAAAACTAAATTCTAAGAGCATTGATGAATTCATGTTGAGTTCATCAATGCTCTTTTCTATTTATATAGAAGAAAGACGATCTGAATGTAAGATTGTTATTTGCCTAGTATTATCTAAATAAATGAAATAGTTTTACTTTTTGTAGTAGACTTGAATTCCTCCAATGATGATGTTATATTAATAAACGTTGCTGATATATTAATAAAAAACACTTACAAAAGTGTTGACATATTGGTTTGTTAGTGATAATTTAATACGAGTCGCTTCTGAAAAAGAAGTGATAAAAAAATTAAAAGTCATTGACAACTTTTAAATAAGTTGATATGATAATAAAGTCGCTGTTTGAACGGCGAGTCAAATGAACCTTGAAAACTGAACAACAAAACGTTAATGAATTAAACGTTTCTTAATAGAAACACAATTTTGGACATCATAAAGATGCCAGCAAAAATTTGAGCTTTATCAAATTTTCATTTATGGAGAGTTTGATCCTGGCTCAGGACGAACGCTGGCGGCGTGCCTAATACATGCAAGTCGAGCGGACCTTTCAAAGCTTGCTTTGAAAGGTTAGCGGCGGACGGGTGAGTAACACGTGGGCAACCTGCCCTATAGTTTGGGATAACTCCGGGAAACCGGGGCTAATACCGAATAATACAATCTATCTCCTGTTAGATTGTTGAAAGATGGTTT
>NZ_JBMIRP010000072.1:0-6729 GCF_049202975.1 Ureibacillus sp. MALMAid1270
CTAGAGTGTTAATTTCAATATTTGTATTTACGTTAATTTGCATATACATAACATCCCACCTCAGGAATATTATGTATCTTATTGTCGAAACTGTACATACTTAAACAATCAATACTGTACATTCTTAAGTTAGCATTTATAGCTGATTTCCCATCCAGGCCATCTATTTGGCTGATTTGGCTCCTGATTTGGCTGATATCTTGCTAGATTTGGCTGATTTCCGGATGAATTTGGCTGATTTCTAATCCAGGCCATCCGTTTGGCTGATTTGGTTCCTGATTTGGCTGATATCTTGCTAGACTTGGCTGATTTCCAGATGAATTTGGCTGATTTCTCATCCACGCTATCCGTTTGGCTGATTTGATTCCTGATTTGGCTGATATCTTGCTAGACTTGGCTGATTTCCAGACGAATTTGGCTGATTTCTAATCCAGGCCATCCGTTTGGCTGATTTGGTTCCTGATTTGGCTGATATCTTGCTAGATTTGGCTGATTTCCATATGGATTTGGCTGATTTCCGGACGAATTTGGCTGATTTCTCATCCAGGCCATCCGTTTGGCTGATTTGATTCCTGATTTGGCTGATATCTTACCAGACTTGGCTGATTTCCGGATGAATTTGGCTGATTTCTAATCCAGGCTATCCGTTTGGCTGATTTGATTCCTGATTTGGCTGATATCTTGCTAGACTTGGCTGATTTCCAGACGAATTTGGCTGATTTCTAATCCAGGCCATCCGTTTGGCTGATTTGATTCCTGATTTGGCTGATATCTTGCTAGATTTGGCTGATTTCCGGATGAATTTGGCTGATTTTCCATCCACGCTATCCGTTTGGCTGATTTGATTCCTGATTTGGCTGATATCTTGCTAGACTTGGCTGATTTGGTTCCTGTTTTGGCTGATATCTTATCAAACTTGGCTTATTTCCCGCCCACGCTTTTTGTTTTGGCTGATTCAGATCCAGTTTTGGCTGATATCTTACCAGACTTGGCTGATTTCCATATGGATTTGGCTGATTCCCCATCAAATACTCTATTTTCCTGGCTATTGGTAATCCCCTCAAAACAAACAAGTCAATCCCTAAGATTGACTCTGATCTTTATTATCATCTATATGTTTATCGGCGACTTCTGAGAACGTACCAATTCAAACCGATCACTTTAAGTTGGCGAAATCATGGGGGTATTTTGACAAGATTTCAAAAATCCATTACAACTTGTCTAAATAATAGGGTTATTTTGACAGATTTTCTAAATCCAATACGAAGTTGGCGAAATACTGGCGTTATTTAGACAGAATTTCTAAATTCCATTCAAATTTGGCGAAATAACGAGGTTATTTTGACAGACTTTCTAAATTCCATTCAAAGTTGGCGAAATAACGGGGTTATTTTGACAGGATTTCAAAAATCCACTCAAAGTTGGCGAAATCATGGGGGTATTTTGACAGGATTTCAGAAATCCATGCGAAGTTGTCTAAATAATAAGGTTTAAAAAACCAATGCATTTCTCCAAAATACATAAAAGAGGATCCTAATACAGATCCTCCTCTAGTCACTCCGCAAAACCGCATTCATCCCATCAATTTTTATGATTCCTTCATTAATTCCTTTTCTCTTCTACCATGCAGGAAGAAATATAAAACCGTTGATAACAGCACAACACCACTTAAAATACCGTATAAATTGCCATAGGTCATATATGTAACTGCAAAGCCAAGAAGATATGGACCAAACCCAAGTCCTGCATCTAGGAAGATAAAGAACGTGGAAGTGGCTTTTTTTAATTGCTAGCCCTTTTGATTTTATTCTCTCAAAAAACACTCAAATGATATTGATCAGACAGTTGTTTTAAGAAAATCATTCCTTTTACGCTATTACCGATTTCATCAATCATAGGGCTGAAGACAGCTATTCCAATATATCCTCTCAAATGTTCTATTTCTCCATTTCGAACAGCACATAAAACACCACCTGATACTCCACTTTTCATCGGAATACCAATTGTTGCGGCGTATTTTCCGGAAGCATTGTATAATCCGCATGTCATCATGAGTGCCTTTGAAAATTGAGCTGTTTTATGGGTAATGAGATTTTTATTTTCTCCAGCTATTAAACCGTCACTTGCTAAAAATAAACCGAATTTCGCTAAATCCTCCGTATTAACTTCTAGAGAGCATAATTGAAGATACGTTTCTAGTGCTTCTTCCACAGTTCCTTCTAGATAATCGTTCGCCTTCAAGTAGTTCGCAATTGCGCGATTTCGGTAAGCTGTTTCAAGTTCAGAGCGATAAACTTCTTCATTTACAGTATGTTCATGACCTGTGATTTGTGCTAAATACTGTTTAACTGAGTTCACCCGTGCTTCAACATCATCACCTGGTAGTAGTGAGGCAACTGTAATCGCACCCGCATTGATCATTGGGTTAAATGGCTTCCCTTTTTCCGCAACCTCTAATCGAACAATAGAATTAAATGGGTCACCTGTTGGCTCTACATCCACTTTTTCAAGAATTTTCTCAAGTCCTAAATGTTCTGCAGCCACGATGAAACTCATTACTTTTGAAATACTTTGGAGTGTAAATGAATAATTCGCATCCCCGAATGATAGGATCTCGCCTCTTTCATCCACTAAACAAGCAGCAAATAAATCTTTTGACTGATTCGCTAATGCAGGAATATAAGAAGCTAAATGCCCTGAATGGGGTGTAATCTTCACATTTTCAATAATTGAATGAATCATTAACTTCACCTCTAATGGGACATTGGGGACAGGCTTTGTGTCCCAATCTGTAGTGGACGTTCGAGTGCTCGTCCCTTGTCCTTAATATACTATAAAGCCAACATAGATTGTCTATTATCTCCAGGTTTTCTATTATCTCAACTGATTCTTCTATTATCTGCAGTGAATTGGCTATTATCCATCTAGTTATGTCTATTATCAAGCACCTAATTGGATAAGCTAATACTGAAAGGAGTTACAATATGTCAAGAAAACTAATCAATGCATTTAAAGAGCACTCCCTTCCATTGAACGACGAAAGTTTAAATAAAATCGTAGAGGCAATTGGCACATCAAGTATTGTTACGATTGGTAAAACTTCCCATGGTACATCTGAGTTTTACACAATCCGCGCTGAACTTTCCAAAAAGCTAATTAATGAAAAAGGATTCAACATTATTGCCGTTGAAGGAGATTGGCCATCTGTTCAAGCGATTAATCGCTATGTAAAAGGTTATGGCCCCGAAGGTAAATCAACTCGAGAAGTGTTGGTTGAATCCTTTAATCGATGGCCGACATGGATGTGGGCAGTTGGGGTGACCCTTTAGAAATAATTGATGTCCCAACCTCAAAGCTTAGTATGTAAGAAGGACAACTCCATGCCGCTAACCAGGATGATCAAGTCTTGATCTTTACGGATGAAAACCGTGAACACTTTAATGACTGGATCGGCCACCGTGCAATTGGTGTCGTCTATCATCCGGAATACGAAGCTTATGGAAATTATGTTCCTTCCCGAGTCGGCAGCTGCTATGACGCATTTATTTTTATCGACCAGTCGACTGCTTTAAAGCCATTAAAATAGTGGGTAATAAAAAGACACACTCCCCTACTTTTAGGAATGTGTCTTTTTTACAATGAAAATTAATTAAAATTTGAGCTTCTTTAAGTGAATCCAACTCTTACATTATGAATAAGAGTTTGACTAAATTAACCGTCTATACTCTTGTTTGCTACTAGTTATAGAATAGATGATAACCTGTTTCTTCTTTTGATCAACTTTGTAAAAGATTAGGTGTTTCTCAACAATAAGAACTAGATATCCTTGCTTTTTTAAGGTCAAATATCTAGGCTTCATACCCATAAATGGAAATTCCTCAAGTTTAGAAATAGCTTCTTCTAATTGATTCAGGTAGTTAAGTGCAACTTCCTTTGACTTTGAATCATCTGCGATGTACATAATGAGATCGTTTAACTGTTCGTTTGCTTTATCTGTCATTACGATTTGATACTTCATGCCTACTCTCTCTCCAAGGTATTACGAATTGAAGAAAAACTCTCCCTTAAAGAAGTAACTCTTCCATTTGCAACATCATCATCTGCTTCGGCAAGGGTACGTAATAATTCAAGTTCAGAAATCATTTGATTATACTCAGTAATACCAAGTAGCACTGTATCTCCTCGTCCGTTAACTGTTATGTAGATAGGTTCTCTTGACTCTTTACATAACTTAGACATTTCAGCGTACTTATTTCTTAAATCTGAAGAAGGTCTAATATTCCCGTACTCCATAGTTAACGTTCCCCCAGCACTTTATATATACATATTATATCAATATTTGCATATCCGTTCAATTTGGATAATAACAGATTTAATCATAATCTTCACTTTCAACTAATTGAATTTCATTGGCTTGAGGAAAATACTGATACTTCCAGTAACTCATAACATTACCTTTATCCGTTTCGGATTCCTTAGTTAAAGTAATAAAATAATCAGCTGATGAAGCTTCCGTCCAAACTTCGTTATCTTCTTTTTCCTTATCTATTGTAACAGTTGAGCCATCTGAATTTATGTCCGTTTTCCAAGAGTAAGTCACTTTAATTGTGTTTCCCCCGTTTTGAACCTCTTCTGTTATTGATGTTTCATTGATTGTTAGTTTTGGAAAATCAGTGTGGTTCTTTAAAGCCTCCGTAATCATTTCAGAATCATAGTTGTGAAGTGTACTGCTAGTCGAAACGGTTTGAGTTTTTTGAACTTGAGAACATCCGAATAATGTAATACCAATTGCGGTTAATAAAATCAATAATCTTCTCATAATCTCACCTCATTTAAATTTTGTAGCAGGATTAGCCGATTTCAATTCGTCCATTTTCGAAAGAAGGCAGCGGTTTGTAGTTTCCTTCTGGGAAGATAAATGTCCACGGCATGCTCGTAAAAGCTGGGATTGAAAGTGCCCGCAGAGTGAATATGTTCTCTGCAATGACCTCCCCGTGAATACTGTAAACCAATCTTGTATTAGTGAAATTAAGTTGATGATCTGTAAAGTTATGCACCAAAACAGTTACGAGTAACTCCCCTTTATGGTTGATAGCTTCTCGAATTGGAGCGAAAAGGATATTCACACGGTTCATGTCTTTAGTTTCATTAAAGATTTTTTCTATCGTTTGTCGGTCTTCGGCAGCCAATGCTTTGTCCCAAGACGCTTCAAATTGTAATTGTTGCATGATGAAAACCACCTCTTGAGGGTTAGTGTAGCATAACTGATAAGGATATTGTCTGGAAATGACGAGTTACTAGAATATTCACCAGAATCGGTGAGTTATTCGCCAAAATCATAGTGAAATTCGCCAACTCAATCAAACTAAACAATAAACTGCGTAAACCAAGCAACGTACTTTGCACCAGGGATGAACAACACTTGTGCTAAAAGTGTACCTAATAGCCTCGATGTGACCATCATAATAGAGGCGCTTTTTAATGTGATGTAGCTCCCCTTTTCATTAATAACATCATCCGCTAAAATCGAAATCTTTGGGTCAATAAAGATAATTAGCAATATTGTCGCAATGCCATTTATTAAACCCGATGCCATAACGGCTGTTGTTGCCCGCTCTGGCGCGAGTAATGCTGCATAAAGTGCTGATAAAACACCTATTGTATAAATGGCCGTAATCAACATATTGATCAAAAATAATTTAATCGGAATATCTCGCCAGCTCATATCTTTCAAGTACGAAACTCTTGGCAAATGGATATGTTTGATGGCACGCTTCAAATAAGATCCCGTTAACCCCTTTTTCAATAACCCCGGAATTGATCCGCGTTCATCTGCTAAATGAATGATGGCTCTCGAGAAAATGGCGATGAATGTTGGCAATAAAAGAAGTCCAATGATTGTTCCTAAAGTCGCTGATCCAATGAGTATACGATATTGATTTTCTACAAATTCTAAAGCATTTTCTTTTGGCGCATTATCAATCAAACTTCCAGTAAAAGGCTGTTGCATCATGTTGGCTAGTGTAGAAACCATAACCATTACGTTAAATAAAGAAAGGGATGAGGCGAGAAGTTTTACCCTTTCCATTCTTCCGGAAAATGTTCTTCAGGAGTAAAGTCATCCATGAATAACATTCCTCCAACTTCTAACGTCTTCACTAACAGCTCCCCTTCAATTGTTTTTGCCGCCGCAGCATCTGCAAAAATAAATTGAAAAGGTCCTTTTGGGATTACTTCTTTCCAATCCCCATGAATAAATTCCACTTGGTCATGGCGGATAGTTTCAGAAACTAAATCTATTTTCTCTTTTGAATTGTCCACTGAAATCAGTTGTACCTTTGGAGAAATTGCTGAAAGGATCCATGAACCCCCTACACCAAAACCTGTACCAACCTCGGGTATTTTTCCATTTGTTACTTGTCCAGCAAGAACAGATAATAATCTACCCGCCTCATCTGAACAGGAATGCTCGAATTTATTTTCCTTAGCTAAATCCTTACTAGCCCGGACCAATTCCGGTATGTATGTATTTGAACGATATAATGTTGGCATTATGAAACCTCCTCACCAAGTACTTATTAATTAATAACTCAACTTTCGCACCAATAAAGTAGGTGATCCACGTTGATTGTTAATGGCCTGCGGCCTTTTCATTATGTTACTTGACAATCTTAATGAAAAATGAAAAACACCTCGTTCTTTTGGTATAGTGTAATTAACTAGAAAACA
>NZ_JBMIRP010000073.1:0-39206 GCF_049202975.1 Ureibacillus sp. MALMAid1270
CTTTTTTCCCTTCGCCCTCAAAAACAAGGCGCAACCTTTTCGGAATGTTTGTCAAGAGCGATTGTCCTCTCGTTCGGAGAATGATTTCCGCCCTGAACTATTGTGATTTTCAGTTTTTCATAGAAGTTTTGACACTACCTATCTTTTTATACATTAATAACTTCCACATATAAGCAAATATCCCTTTGGAATAAGCATTCATTTTTAAATGAACCAATCAATAGAATATGTACAGGCAAACTAGAGGATAGGTTGTTTAAATAGTTAGAAAAGTTAAAATACTATGATAAGATATTTATATCTTACAAGAATGGGAGAGTTGCTTATGGTTCAATTTAGTAAACCGTATGTAAAACAGTTTTTCCAAACATTAGATGTTCAAAATTTTACAATTAGTCCTGATGAAAAACAATTAGTTATTAGTACTAACCTAAATGGACAGTACAACCTCTGGGGATTAGATTTACCGAATCAGTTTCCATATCCTCTAACTTTTAATAATCAAGCGGCGTCTTTTCTTCAATATGCGAAGACTGGTGAATTCATAATAACAGGTTTTGATCATGATGGAGATGAGAATATACAACTGTATGCCTTATCACCTCAAGGGGGGAATCTCGTTCCTTTACGTACTAAAGAAGGAGAACGTCACTTCTATTCCCATTTAACGGAGGACGGTAAACGCCTTTATTATTACAGTACAAAAGATAACCCAACATATTTTAATAACTATGTATATGATATTGAAACTGGTGATGAGCAACTACTATTAGAAGGAAGTACTGCACCAACTGCTATTGCAGCAGTGAGTCCAGATGAAACTTCTTTTGTGTTCGTAAAAACATTTGGAAATACCTATTCTTTAGGGTACGCCAAAATTGATGGCGAAAGCATTTTAATGACTCCTGAAACAACTGAACAACATACGGTTTCTGACGGTGTATATACTTCAGATTCAGAAGTGTATTTCTTAACAAACTATGATTCGGATTTGACATATCTTGCTAAGTTTGACTTAAACACGAAAACCTTTGAGGACGTTCTACAACTTGAAAATGAAGATTTTTCTAGTATGAGATATTCTAAAAAAGAGCAAGCACTCTACATTGTTGGTTCTTTCGGGGTTGAAGATCGTTTATACAAATATAGTTTACAAACTGGTGAATTGAAAAAAATCGAAACTCCTACAAGTATTGTAGAAAAGTTAATTGTAATGCCGAGCGGAAATTTATATCTTCTAGGTCGTTCATCTACAAGACCAAGAAATATTTTTGTTTCGAAGGATAATGGTGAAGCTTGGGAGGAAATTACTCACTTCCGTGTACCAGGTGTTCGTGATGAAGATTTAGTAGAACCTGAAGTAGTGAAATATTCATCATTTGATGGTCTTGAAATAGAAGCATTGTTCTTCAAAGCGAAAGAAGAAAATGCAAACGGGCATGTCATTCTTTGGCCACATGGTGGTCCACAATCTCTAGAACGTAAATGGTTCCGTTCAATGTTCCAATTATTCTTAAGTCGTGGCTACTCTATTTTTGCACCAAACTTCCGTGGTTCTTCAAATTATGGACTGAAGTTTATGAAAATGGTTGAAGGTGACTGGGGGCATGGTCCACGTTTAGATAATCTTGAAGGAATCAATTGGCTTATTAAGAATGGTTACGCAGAGGAAGATAAAGTTTTGCTACTTGGCGGAAGCTACGGTGGCTATATGGCTCTTCTTTTACACGGCCGCCATGCTGATAAATTCAAAGCGGTTGTAGATATATTTGGACCAAGTAACTTATTCTCGTTTATAGAATCAGTTCCTGAATTCTGGAAGCCATTTATGGAACAATGGGTTGGTGATCCTGTAAAAGATAAAGATAGACTGACAAAAGACTCCCCTATTACCTACTTAGACGGAATGACAAAACCTATGTTAGTTATTCAAGGTGCAAACGATCCTCGGGTTGTACAGAAAGAATCTGACCAAATTGTTGCAGCTTTAAAAGAAAAAGGAAGAGAAGTTGAATACATCGTTTTAGAAGATGAAGGACATGGCTTCTCTAAGAAACAAAATGAGATACTTGTATACAGCAAAATGCTAGAATTCTTTGAACATCATATTTCTGTAGAAACAGCTGCAAAATAATAAATTTAAGGCGCTATCCCCACTCGGAATAGCGCCTCATTTATGAACTTATTAACTTTGTGCCTGCATATATACTTCTTCATAAGGTTGAACAATGACAAATCCATCACCTTCAAATCTCATTTGAATTGATTCGCCACTACCTCTTCCGATAAATGTTTTTAGTGAAATATCCGTTTGGAATTGTGGTTCAAGATTTCCTGACCATGCGACTGTCGCATTTGGATCAGTAATAACTGGTTTACCAGGAGTAACACGTAATGTCAGGGCTTCATAGTGAGCAGTAATGGCTACCAAACCTACTCCTGAACAGCGAATATTAAATAATCCACCAGCCATCATTCCAGCAACTTTTCTCATTAATTTAATTTCATGGTGAATGGATGGAGTAAAAGCAAGTAAGTCATTTCCATTTACTGAAATCGATTCATTGTTTAAGTGAAGAATAATTACTTTTTTACCGCCATCAGCAAGATATAATTTCCCTTGCCCGTTTGCTTTCATGAGAGAAGCTCCTTCTCCTGAAATTGCCTTTTTAAATAGCGCGCCAAGACCCTGTTCCAAGATTCCTTCTCGTTCAAACTTAATATGCCCTTCGTATGCAACCATGGATCCTGCCTTTGCCCAAACTTGCCCATTTAAATTCACTTCCAGCATACGTGGTGTTTCTAATTCAAAAAATCCTTGTCCTTTATCAGTTTGTCCAGTAGTTCTTATTAGTTCAGAAATTGAGTACTTTTCCATTCCCTTACCCGCCCCTTCAGTTCTGATTACTTTACAAAAAGCTTTTATTTTAAGAATCAATTCCATGTTACATACATAAATCCCTTTTACTCTCAAAAAATCTTACCTAACCACAGCATAAATTATGTTTAGATTATTACTTATATGAATCAGCAAAATTGAACCCTGGGAACTTATATAAATTATTTATAGAAAAAGATTCAAAAATAAAATACCCCATCACAATGATGAGGTATTTTTTATGATTCCCTACAGTTTTTTAATTGGAGGGATATATTATTTTTCTACATTAAAGAATTTTTCAATATCATCTAGCATTAAATTCGCAGCGATAACTCCACCTGCAGTATTCCAAATGGCATCACTTACTTTATGGATATTACCAGCTTTTACAGCATTTAAGTTTTGGAATAATGGATCATTTACCCATTCTTCTTCTAATTGTGTTGCTTCGCCATCTCCTGTTTCATAAGAGAAGTAGAAAATAACATCGCCATCCATCGCAGGAATACGTTCTTTTGTTACATTCTTTTCAGCAAAATCATCTACATTTTGAGATTCAGGACGTGCAAAACCAAGTTGGTCTAAAATAACACCAGAGAATGTATCTTTATGGTATATACGAACATCGCCTGCCATAAATCGAACGATTGATACTTCTTTCTGAAGTTGATCTCCTAGTTTAGCTTGTAAGTCTGTTACACGGTTATCAAATTCTTGAAGAACTTTTTTACCTTCTTCTTCTTTGTTCACAGCTTTTGCATAAAGTTCAAAGTTTTTCTTCCAATCACCGCGCAAATCTTCCGCAAAAACAGTTGGTGCAATTGAACTTAATTGCTCATAAATTTTTTCATGTCGCATTTTATTGCCAATGATTAAGTCTGGCTCTAATGAAGCGATCGTTTCTAAGCTTGGCTCTCCTTCCATACCAACGCTTGTCACGCCTTCCATTTCTGCTTCAATGTGTTCGTACCAAGGATCACCTGTCCAAGATTGAACAGCCCCTACAGGTTTAACACCTAAAGCTAATAACGCTTCTGTACCTTCATTTGTTAAAATAACGATTTTCTCTGGTGTCTTCTCTAATTCAGTAGTACCCATTGCGTGTTCAACTGTATAGCCTTCAGTTGTTGCAGGTGTCGTTTCCCCTTCAGTTTTTTCACTCACATTAGTTTCAGAATTATTTCCGCAACCACTTATAATAAAAACTAAAGTTAAAGATATTAATAATAAAAGCTTATGTTTTTTCAAATAAGTTAACATATATTACCTCCTGGAATTGAAAATGATTATCATTTACATTTCGAATGATATTCGATAAAATTAATTATGTCAACAACTAATTGAAAATGATTTTCAATTAGCATTAAACATGAAATGGTATTTATAGGAGAAAAAAATTAATGGTTCTACATAGTAATAAAAGCAAATTAGTTGGCCTAATTATTGGCGTACTATTTCTTATATTGTTTAATTTTTTAAGTATTATTCTTGGTTATACAAATATAACGATTCATACTGTAATTGATGCCTTTACAAATTTTAATGGTTCAAATGAACATATTATTATCCAGGCCGTACGGTTACCAAGAGCGTTAATTGCAACGGCAGTAGGAGCAAGTCTTGGAATAGCTGGTGCATTGTTACAAGCATTAACAAGAAATCCACTTGCCTCTCCAGATATACTCGGATTTAATGCAGGAGCGAGTTTTGCAATTGTTGTAGCACTTATGTTGTTTTCAATCACATCATTACAAGCAACAACTTGGATCGCTTTCGGTGGTGCAACTATTGCAGGTCTTTTAGTTTATTTCTTAGGATCAATTGGTCGAGATGGTATGACACCTATTAAAATGACCCTTGCAGGAGCTGCTATTGCTGCCCTCTTCGCATCATTGACTCAAGGTCTACTAGTTATGGATGAATCCGCATTAGAACAGGTTTTATTCTGGATGGCTGGGTCTGTACAAGGTAGAAAACTAGAAATATTGTTAGCTGTTCTACCATATCTAGCAATTGGGATTGTTATTGCTATTACAATTTCAAATAAAATCAATATCTTAACAATGGGAGAAGATGTTGCCAAAGGACTTGGCCAAAGAACAATGTTTGTTAAACTAATTACTGGCCTATCCGTTATTTTACTAGCAGGCGGATCAGTAGCGATTGCGGGTCCTATTGGCTTTATAGGGATTGTCGTTCCCCACGTTGTGAAGTCAATTGCAGGAAATGATTATCGTTGGATCATTCCTTACAGTGGAGTTGTTGGAGGAATACTTTTATTAATGGCAGATATAGGTGCTCGTTACATATTAATGCCAGAAGAGGTTCCAGTGGGAATTATGACTGCGATTATTGGTACACCTTTCTTTATATATATTGCACGTAAAGGAGGAAAACTAGCATGAGAAAATATGCTTCGGTAAGAGCTTTTCGCGACGGTATCTCCTTTCTAATTGATCGTAAAGCTTTTCTATATACAGTTATCTTCCTCTTATTTCTTGGCGTTGTTTTTTTAATTAGTGTAGGTATGGGAGAACAACTTTTTTCTCCATGGAAAGCACTTAACATAATGTTAGGAAATGGTAGTAGTTTTGAATCATTAATTGTTCAATCATTCCGAATGCCTCGTATATTAATATCAATTTTAGTTGGAATTAGTCTTGCGGTTGCTGGTGCTATTTTACAAGCTATTCTAAGAAATCCACTAGCCTCACCTGATGTAATAGGAATTACAGGTGGCGCTTCTGTAGCGGTAGTTTTATTTTTGGCCATCTTTAGTAATGAAAGCAATGCTTTAACTGTAAGCATCCATTGGATGCCACTTGCTGCATTTATTGGGGCAACAATTGTTGCTATTTTACTTTATCTACTTGCGTGGAAGAATGGCTTATCATCTTTCCGCTTAGTGTTAGTCGGAATTGGTTTATGGGCATTAACGAAAGCGTTAACGAATTTATTTATGATTATTGGTCCAATTCATCAAGCGGCTCAAGCAAATGTTTGGATCACAGGTTCCGTTTATGGTTCTAATTGGAGCAATGTTCAAATTTTAGCTCCCATAACAATCGTTTTGCTACTTATTGCATTCATTATGACGAGACATTTAAATATTCAAGAGCTTGGTGAAGATATCGCATTAGGTGTTGGTGCAAGACTGGAAAGACAACGATTTAGTTTACTTTTACTTAGTACTGCATTAATTGGAAGCGCCGTTGCTTTTGCAGGTGGTATTGGCTTCGTTGGTTTAATGGCACCACATATTGCTAGAAAGTTAGTTGGGTCATCGTTTGGAAACCTACTACCACTATCAGCAATAATAGGTGCAGTTTTAGTTTTACTTGCTGATACAATCGGTCGAACTGTCTTTTTACCAATTGAGGTACCAGCTGGTGTATTTACCGCAGCAATTGGTGCGCCTTATTTTATCTACCTTTTATATAGACAACGAAATGCATAATAAGGAGTGAACCAAAATGCATGTTTTAGAAACGAAAAATTTAACCTTATCTTACGGAGAACATATAATTTTAGATCAATTAAATCTTACCATCCCACAAGGTAAAATAACTGTTTTGATTGGAAGTAATGGTTGTGGTAAATCCACTCTCCTTCGCTCAATGGCACGGTTGCTAAAACCTGCAAGCGGTTCGATTTTGTTAGATGGCGAAATGATGATAAAACTACCTACAAAGGAAATCGCTAAAAAACTTGCAATCCTACCCCAAGGTCCAGTTTCTCCAGAAGGGTTAACTGTTTTGCAATTAGTAAAACAAGGACGTTATCCATATCAGAAATGGTTACAACAATGGTCTTCAAAGGACGAAGCAATTGTCCAACATGCATTACAATCAACTGGCATGGCCGAACTTTCTGATCGATTAGTTGATTCCTTATCTGGCGGACAAAGACAACGTGCTTGGATTGCCATGACATTGGCACAGGATACAGATACGATTTTATTAGATGAACCTACTACTTATCTTGATTTAACCCATCAAATTGAAGTTTTAGACCTTCTATTCGAATTGAATGAAAAAGAGAAACGTACTGTAGTGATGGTATTACACGATATTAATTTAGCATGTCGCTATGCTCATCATATTGTTGCCGTTAAGGATAAAGCGGTTTATGGCTCTGGAAAACCAGAAGACATAATAGATCGTGAATTAGTGAAAGATGTATTTAATTTAGAATGTGAGGTCGTCCCAGATCCAGTATTTGGAACTCCGATGTGTGTTCCATACGGCAAAGGTAGGTTGATGAATGGAGTGAAAAAAAATGATATCCACATTCACGCCTAATGAAATGACTGTGTTGGAGGAAAAATTTCGGTTAACTTTTAAGACTAGTACTTCTAAGTTATCCTCTAAAACCTCCCTTTTATTGAATGAAGAAATGCTTCGTAAGTATTTAACAGAAGTTAAATCAAAAACAAAGGCAGCCAACCTAAGTGTAGCTGCCTCACTCTTTGTGAAAAGGTATAGTTTTGCAGTATTAATCGCGTTATATTCAATGAGTGTAATGAACAAACGTATCGATTTTTCAGTAGATAACCTATCAATTCAAACGTTCGATGAAACAGATTTGATATGGCTACCATTTATTAAATTCGATCGATTAAGTTTCATAGCTGCTCCAAAAGAAGACAGAGTTCACTGGAGAAACGAAACATTAGCAGAAATATTTGCAAACCATATCGAAGTATTGTTCGACTCTTTATCTAAAGTAACCAAGATTTCCAAACGAATTATGTGGGAAAATCTTTATACATATATTGTTTGGATGTATACGAACCTTCTTGCAGATAAGGCTTATGAGCATCAACACGCTATGATACTAGACGATTTTAATTGGATGACAGCAGTTGGTGAAGGGAATTTATTTGGTAATTATTTTGAAAGTCCATTTCTTAACTATAGAGGTACAAAAGACAGTTTAAGCATATTAGATGGAAATCCTCATAAAAGAACGACATGCTGTTTGTCTTATTTAACTGAAAGTAAAGGAAGCTTTTGCAAAAACTGTCCAATTGAACGTAAACGTAAACAAGTGTGAAAATAAAGTAAGGACTATTTTTCATTGGCATGTGCCTGAAAAATAGTCCTTTTTTATATTTCTAATTGAGCAAATGCTACAAGTGATCTCTGAATTCCATTATTCCACTTTAAACTCCGCCAACTGATTCCGTTGCGTCTCCTATTGAGAAAGTGGTAAATGTTACTTCACTACCAATCTCAACTTCTTTATTATCTAATTGGCCCTTAGCCTCTTCAGATAAGCGATATGTTATGTCAGTACCACTAACTGTGATTACAACTTCATCATTTGCTTTAACACTTTTTAAAGTACCTGTAATTTCTGGAGCTTCCTCACCAGCAAGTACTGTACCGCCAGCTAAGTCTTCTGCAGATTCTTCTGTACTATTTTGTTGTTCTGCATTTCCACATGCACCTAAAATTGCAAGCATTAATACGCTAAACCCAACGAACGTTATTTTCTTGATGCTTTTCACTTAATTTGCCTCCTTTTCTTTTCGTCTAAATGATTAGTCGAATGAAAAGAAAATACGTTTCAAAATCCTATTGCTATTACAATTCTCAATAAAAAACTAAGATATTCTATTCTTTTGTCCTTATTTACTAGTTTTCAGCATATGTTGGACTAACTTTGAAAAGAAAATCACAACCAGCAATCTATTAGTTTTTCATTTTAAGATTATTGGAGGAAAAATATGCATCACCATCATCATCACACTCATAATAAAAACGCTTTATTCATTAGTTTTATCATCATTTCTATTTTTGTCATGGTAGAGTTAGTTGGAGGTATTTTAACAAATAGTTTAGCCCTTCTATCAGATGCAGGACATATGTTTAGTGATGCAATCTCTTTAGGGGTTGGATTACTTGCGATTAAGATTGGAGAGCTCATAACAAGTGAAAACAAAACATTTGGTTACAAACGGATTGAAGTTTTAGCCGCTCTGTTTAATGGGCTTTTATTAATTTTTATATCGATTGCTATATTTTGGGAGGCACTCCATCGTTTTTCTGAGCCACATATTATTGCTGGTAAAGGGATGCTTATTATTGCGATAATTGGTGCACTCGTAAATATAGGCGTGTTATTGATTTTAAAAGATACTCATCATCATGGAAATATTAATATGCAAGCTGCTATGTTACACGTAGTTGGGGACTTACTCGGATCAATTGGAGCTATTATTGCTTCTTTACTAATTATTTTTTATGGGTGGACCTTAGCAGATCCAATTGCAAGTATGGTTGTAGCATTGATCATTATTAAAAGTGGTTTTAGTGTCACTTATGATGCAGTGCACATTTTGATGGAAGGAAAACCAAACGATCTAGATCTAGAAGAAATTCGTAAAAAGTTGCTTCAAATACCTGGTGTTGTAGGGATTCATGATTTTCATGCATGGAGCATAACTTCTGACTTCCCTACCATCAGTTGCCACATCCTCATTTCATCAAAAAATCACGACGAAGTGCTTACAGAAGCTCTTAGAGAATTGCATGATACGTATCATATCGAACACGCAACCATCCAAGTTGAAAGTGTAAATGCAAATGTAGATCAATATGAACACCATCGTTGCAATTAATAGAGAAAAAGCGTTTACCCTAATTTATAGGATAAACGCTTAATAATCTTTATGGGATTAATCTTTCTCATAAGTTCTAACGCAATTTTTACCTTCTTGTTTTGCCTGGTATAATGCTTTGTCCGCAGCCTCTACAAAATAATCAAAAGTAGTATATTTTGATGGAATCAATGTTGCTGTTCCTAAGCTAATCGTAACAAAATCATTTATTTCAGAACCTGCATGTGGGATTTTCAGATTTTCGATGGTGCTTCTTACTTTTTCTGCAACAGTTTTGGCAACCTCTTCTGTTGTTTCAGGAAGAATAATGCCAAACTCTTCCCCACCATAACGGAATGCCATATCAGATTCATATTCTAAAGAATTTTGAATGGCATTTGCTACTTCTCTTAAACAATCATCTCCACCTTGATGCCCGTACGTATCGTTGTATGCTTTAAAGAAGTCAATATCGAGCAATATGAGGGATAATGGATGATTATTTCTTTCAGCCCGTTTCCATTCCATCTCGAGATGCTCATCAAAGCTACGTCGATTCCAAATTCCTGTTAATCCATCTTTAATGGATAATTCTTGAAGTAATGTATTAGCTTCTTTAAGCTGTTGCTCTACCCTTTTTCTTTCTGTAATATTTCGAGAAACCGTAAAAATACGAGAATCTTCTTCATTTTGCTCTTTCATATATTTAATGGATGATTCAAACCAAATATACTCGTTATTCTTCTTCCGAATACGATAAGTTGTCACTACATATCCAGTTTGTAGCAACCTTTTATGACTTTCCTTAATTTGTTCTAAATCATCAGGGTGGATAAAATTATAACTATCATGCCCAAGTATTTTATCGTCCTCATATTCTAAAATTTCTTTTCCAGCAGGTGATACATATAAGTACTTCCCTGCAGAATCATGGATTGTAATCATGTCACTTGAATAGTTTAGTATTGTGCGGAATTTCTCTTCACTGATTGCAACAGAATAAATGTATGATTCGATCAACTCTGCCATCTCATTAAAGTACATACTCAATTCTTGAAGCTCTCTTGCTTCATCTTTAAACGTATCAGGTTCTATCCGATATCCCCAATTACCTTCTCCAAATTTTTTGGTACCTTCAAGAACTTTTTGTATCGGTTCACCAACCTGCTTCGAAATATTGAGCATAAAGATGGAGCCTAGTATGACTAGTAATAATACAATTCCCAAAAATATATACGCGTTTTGGTATATAGGTTTGTAAATCATACTTTGATTAATTTCACCAATGATTAGCCATTGTCGATCGTGAATCCAGCGATAAGAACCTAACACCATTTCCCCATTGGCAGATTGGTAAAAGGAGTTATATTGACTATCCTTTAATGCATGTTCGATTAATTTAGTGTCAATGATTTCTCCCACTCCGCCTTGACGAGATTCAGTAATAATTTTTCCTGAACGGTCAACAATATAAATTTCTTTATCAGTATCTTGGAATTGTTTCATAAAACTATTAATTGTTGTAAGCTCGATAGATCCAACAACTAACCCATGGAACTGTCCTTCATAATCATATACGGGTGCTGAAACAATCACGATTGGTTTTTGTATTATTCTTCCTATAATCACATCCGTTATGAATGCATTTCCTTTCTTTGCTTCCTGAAAATAATCACGATCTGATAAATCTAACCCTATTGCGCCAGTTGTATGAACTTCTGTAATTCCATCAGCATTTACAAAACCTAATCCAGTAAATTCAGTGTTATTACGGGCAAACGCTTCTAATAATTCGCTTTTGCTTAGATTATTAGATTTCATTGCGGGGCTTTCAGAAAGTGCTTTAACATAGGACTTTTTTTCTTCTAACCAAGTCTCAATAACTAATTGTTGAACATCCATTGCTTTTTCAAAGTCATATTTAGCATTTTCTCGCTGTTGATGTTGTTGAATTAGGACAAATGGAATCGCTGCGGCTAAAACAATAATTGAAAGAAAACTTAGAAACCAGAAATGCAACCTGCCTTTTAAACTAGTTATGTTAAAGAATTTAACAATTCGATTCAATTAAAGACACACCTCATTATCAAATTTAAGTAAAACACGAAATATTAATTGGTGACTTATATAATGAGATTAAAATATAGTATTTATTATTAATATTATACTTCAAAAACAACTTTTATAGATTATTACAAAATTATGTAAGTTTTCAATACCAGTTTTAGTAGTATTTGTTACGATTGTTTAAACATTTACGCTAATCATTAAATAAAAATAGCGTCAATCCATTGGATCAACGCTTTATATTCTTAACATATACATGTCTTTCTCTTAATTCCTGTTTTATTTTTCTCTTCAACTTTCTTAATATAATCGGTTGCAAGTGGTACTTTACATGCAGTGTTTCCAACATCTACATGGACCTTTCCTATATGTTGGGCTACTTGTTTTGCTTCCTCTGTTAGCTCTGGAACAAATGCACCTACTGAAATGACGAAACCATTCATTACATAACGTACGCGATTACGTTCTTGGTGTACTGTATTTTTCACTTTGTCTAGTAAATCTCGAATTTCCACCAGATCTAGTTGGTCATCAGGTGTTATTGTAATATAGTTTGAGTATGTGCTCCAGCCACAAACTGCTAACATTTCCTCATCTGAATTCATCCACTCTCTCGCTAATTCAAGAGCATACTCACTTTCAGCAGCAACTTGTGCAACTGTATATTCAGCAGCCATGTACCAATAAGCTTTTTTAGCCCATTCTTGTAAAGTCTCCTTCGAGATGAGCTTTGGATCGACCGAAAGACCTGCTAGATACATTGCATCATGATTTCCTGAATCGTATAATTTCAAAGCTAGTTCATGATCTTTTTTAACATACTTTACTAACTTCTTTAAATCTCCAATTTTCACACCAAAATAAGGCTCTCTAACCCCATGATTTATATAGATTTGTTTCGTTTGCTCAGAACCTAACTCTTCAAGCTTTTGCATAATTTCTTCGTAAGTCATCGTCTCATCCTTCCATAACCCCTATAACATCATCATTATGTACATTCTATTGTTAGTTCAACTTCAAAAGTCGTGAATCCTTCTAAATTTCGAAATTGTAAACATTAATTGCCATCAAATATTACGTGAAATAGTAGTTTAATATATGATAAGGTATAGATTCGACAAATTACTATTGAAGGTGAAAAAATGCTAGATGTTAGTGAAAGTAAATTAGTAAAGTATGTAATGCATCATGTTGGCGACCAACTTATATTGAATGACGAGGCGTACGCACAACCGGAAATATTGTTACAAGCAGCTTTTACCCAATTAGCATTTCATAAAATCGATTGGGATCAACAATACGAGTTTTTCCATGAAACCGATCTAGGACTTAATGAAGTTTATACATATGTAAACTCTATCTTCGATCAAGAAGAAAGCTTTTTAGAACAATCGAAAAATATTGCTACTCATTTAAACAGTTCATCTGCACACCCGGCCATTAAAAACGGCGAGTTATTTATCGGTTTATTTGATAATTGTATTTTAACGACTGGAGCTACGAAGAAGGCTTTGGCTATCGTAAAAATTGAAGATAAAGAAATATTTTTAGATGTGAAAAATGATGAAGAAAAAGTCTTTGTGAATGGAATTGACGGCATAAATGTAAAGAAAGCCAACAATATGGCGATCATTGTGGATATGGGAGCTGATGAGCAACCTTTAGTCTTCATCAAAACTAAGAAAAGAGAAGACGTTGTTTACTGGCAAGAACGATTTTTGAAAATTAAAGTGTCCGATGAATATTACCATAAAACAAATCTCGCTTTAACTGAAGTGAAAAAATATATTTTGAAAGAAGAAAGTTATTCAAATCCTGAGAAATTAGAGCTACTTAATAAGACTCTAGATTACTTTAGAAATGAAGAAGAATTTCACGCGAATAACTATATTGAAACTGTCTTTGAAAATGCAGATGGAGCACAGAAAGATATTATTGTGAATACAGTTAAACCGTATGAAACGGTCATTTCTGAAAGTGCCATTATGAAAGCTGAAAAGAGTTTCAAACGAAAAATTAAACTCGATTCAAATATAGAAATTCAGGTGAATGTTCATAATATAGAACAAATGAATGATTTGATAGAAGTAGGTTACGATGAAGAAACAAATCGAAAGTTCTATAAAATCTATTTTGAAGAAGAAGCTTAAAGTATAAAAGGCGCTATTCATTAAGAATACGCCTTTCTTTTTTGCTATTTTATTCTTTGAATCATTTCTACCCGATTACCAAAAGGGTCACGAAATTCGAAACGATCATAGCCTGGAATCAGAATACCTTCAAGTATCTTTATATTTTCTTCTGCTAATCGATTTCTCCAATAACCAATGTCTTCTACCTCATATGCAATATGAGATTTCGTTGTTAATCGATCAAATCCATCTTCTGTTCCAATGTGAACATCTCTATCCCCAACTTTTAACCAAAATCCTCCTCGTCCTTTAAGTGATTCTGGCTTTTCGATTTCTGGTAAACCTAAAACACCACAGTAAAATTGTTTCCCCGCATCTTCTGTCCCTTTTTGAATTGTGATTTGTACGTGATGTACTCCTTTAATCATGTTTCTCATCCCCATAAATATTAATTTACTTCTTACAGTTAAAGTTCAACAAAAGTAATTATTATCCTTCACAACATATTTTCATGTTTTACGTTTTTTAATATGAAATGAATAAATCCCATTCCTCTAAGACACATTACTTATAGGAGGTGGAATTCAAATGTCTAACATTATTGGTGTTGAACAATCATTATCTAACGTAGAAGCTGCATTAAAAGCAAAAGGATATGAAGTGAAACAAATTCGTAATGAAGAAGATGCAAAAAACTGTGCTGCATGTGTTATTACAGGGCAAGATGAAAACGTTATGGGTATTAGCAATGTTGTATCAGAAGGCTCTGTTATTAATGCACACGGACTATCTGCTGATGAAGTAGTAGATCGAGTAGAAAAATTATTAAACTAATAAAACTAGGTACTGTTGTTGCTCCCTTCTCGGTTGCCGTGACAGTACCTTATTTTTTTTTGATTACTTCTTTATCAAGGCTTTTGTGTCACGCCATTCTTTAAATTTATGGTAGATTAAAATCGAAATTGCAATAAGAAATCCACTTGCAAAGTAACCAGCGATAATATCACTTGGATAATGAACCCCAAGATAAACTCGACTAATTCCTATCACTAATATGATAGCGCTGCTTATTAGTAATAAAAGCATTCTACCCCACCGACTAGGAATATGCTTCCAAAGTAGAAAAACGATTATCCCGTAAAAAGCCATGGCATTCATAGCATGACCACTCGGAAAACTATAACCACCTATTTCAATTAACCGATTAAATTCCGGACGCTCTCGCTTAAAAAAACCTTTTATTACTCGATTCAAATACCTTTCCCCATAAGCCAATATGAAAAGTAAAACAATTTCCGAACGGTGTCTAAATACTACAAATGTAAATATACAAAATATTAATGCCTGTAGTTGTATCCATTTAAAGGAACCTAAATGAGAAAAAAACTTCATAATTGTTGTCAATGTAGGTGTTTCAGGTCCTTGAAGAAACGATATAATAACGCGATCAAAGTACGCAAAACCATTCATTTTCATGATAATCGCCGTTAAACAGAAGCCAATTAAAGTGAAGATGCAAAACAAAATTGTCGTTAATTGATGTTTATTCAATAAAATCATTCTCCTAAGACAAATAATATTCGTACTTAATATTAAATAGCTACGACAATTTGATACTTCGGAGACTATATTATTTTTGTATAAATGCTGATCTAAAACAAAACTTTATTTTATTCATTACGTAAAATTGTTTTCAAACGCTCACTTTCTGCATCTTTATCTAGATATTCATATACCCCAACTAAATTTCCCCATGGATCTTGAAATGTGCCCCATTTTACAGGTACTCCATCTCTTGTGTGGACTTCAAATGGATCAATCTTTAAGTCTTTTAATAGACGATTTCTTGTTTCCTCAATATCTGTCACTCCAAAACGAATTGGTCCACTTCCTATTGCCGGAGTTCCTTCAGCAACTTGTAACCAACAACCAGATATAATTTCCCATTCAATAAAACCTTCATGTGCAATGAAATCAGGTTCTCTTTCAAATAATGTTTCATACCATTGTTGTCCCTTTTTAAAATCTTCAACACGAATTTGAATCGTTGTTTCAAAAAACATTTTTCTTCCTCCAAATTTAGAAACTATTTAATTTATATCTTCTAAATAAATTGAGGATTTCCTTTTCTGAAAGGCTTCTTTTTAGCTCAAATTCGGAAATTACCTTTATAATTACAAATGAACTAATCAATGGGGGTATTTACTTGATAAAACAAATAGCTACTGTGACAGTTTATGTAGAAGATCAACAAAAAGCAAAAACTTTCTGGACTGAAAAAGTAGGATTTGAAGTTGTTGCTGAACATCCAATGGGACCTAACGCATTCTGGCTTGAAGTTGCCCCAAAAGGATCGGAAAGTCGCTTAGTTCTTTACCCTAAAGCAATGATGAAGGGTTCAGAAAATATGAAAGCATCGATTGTATTCCAAAGCGAAGACGTGAGAGGTACTTATGAAAAGATGAAAGCTGCTGGCGTAGAATTTTTAGGCGAGCTTCAAGAAATGCAATTTGGCACATTCGTACAATTTAAAGATGAAGACGGAAATGAGTTTTTATTAAAAGGATAAGATAGTGAAACTAATATGGGCATTGGATGGATGATCCAATGCTCTTGTAATTTATATGGAGGTAAGTTTCGAAAGAATTTCGGTTACTTTTGGTCTTCATTCGGTTTATGAAGGACACTTCTGAATGGATTTCGGTTCATTTTGGTCTTCATCGTGCTTATGAAGGACAATTCTGAACGGATTTCGCTTCCTTTTGGTCTTCATCACGCTCATGAAGGACAGTTCTAAGCAAATTTCAGCTTTTATTGGTCTTCATCACGCTTATGAAGGACACTTCCGATTAATTTTCTGCTTCTTTTGGTCTTCATCACACTTATGAAGGACACTTCCCAGCAAAATTCACCCTCTTTTGTCCTTCATCACACTCATGAAGGCCGCATGACACACGAATTCCCATCAGCTTAAATTACGTTCAGTTATTAATACATCAACAATCTCTTCTGGTTTATGTACCACGTACTTTGGATTTTCCTTCTCAATAAGATCAAAACCATCTATTCCCCAGCTTACCCACATAAATGGAACATTTACTTTGTTGCAGGCGATAATATCGCGAAGTTCATCACCTACATATAATAACTCGTCAGGATCCACCTGTTTAAGCTTCATAAATTTTCTCAACACTGTATCCTTGCCAAAGATTTTACTCGAAGTTAAGACTTCGCTAACGGAATTTACTCCTTCCTGTTTTAGAAGAAGTTCAATATTTTCTTTAGCATTCGATGAAAGAACAACGACCGTATATCCTTCTTCAGCTAGTTTATTAAGGACGTCTTTTATACCATCGAAAAGTTTTACATCCTTAATGTTCTCTTGAAAATAACGATACACTTTTGGCATAATGACCGGTAATTTGTGCATTGGAAAATGATACACTTTTGCTCTTTTTGTTAGTGACATATGTTTTGTTGCAATAACTCCTTCAATATCGATTGGATCGTACCGGTATTTTGGAGCAAATAAATTCCATGCTGCTATAAATACATCCCTTGAATCAGCCAGTGTTCCATCAAAGTCAAAAATGATATATTTCAAAGTTAGTTCCTCCAAGTTTAAATACATTTTTTCTAGTGTAAACAATGGAACCGCTAAACACAAAACATTATCTCAAAACGCACGCGAAATAATGTAACACCGAATCAAGTTCCATTCCCGTCATCTTCATCAAATAAACAAAACGCTAATCAGCCAAGATCAGCTTTTTCTAAATAACCCACATATACCTTTCTTATTGAGTTACAGCAGTTAACTCAATTCCTACCATCTCTGCAATTTTTTCAGCTACCTCTGAAATTGATAAGTGTTCAGTATCAATTTGTAGTTGGAATCTTTCATTCCTTAAACCTTGTAAACATCGATCAATTTGTTGTGATGGCCATGAATTTATTTCTTCCCCACGTTGTATCAAGCGTTGATCAATCGTTTCTTTAGATGAGGAAAGAACAAAATGATGCACGGTTACTCCGTCATTTCTAAGTCTTTCAATAATCTCATCAAAATACTGTGGATTTACAATCGTCATTGGGACGATTAACACACCATCATACTCACGAGCTAAATACTTCAGAAAACAATAATTCCCTTCACGCCAAACCCCATAATCTTGAAAATCAGCTTTTTTAATCTCCTTTGGGAAGACCCATTTTGTTGTTTCACCAAGTATTTCAGGATCATAAACAAAAGACTTTGGAATTCTTCTATGTAATTCATTAGCCGTTTCTGTTTTCCCAGCACCAAATGCCCCATTTACCCAAATAATCATTAACAACACCCCTATTCTTCATTTAATCTTTAAAACGGAAAATCATTGAGATTAATTGGTGTCGTAATTCCTGATTCCCAATCGCTCTTGATAGCACTATAGACTAAACAATCTGAAACGGATCCATCTTCATTTTCCCATGAACTACGAAGGTATCCTTCTTTCACAAATCCAGCTTTGATGAAGCATTTACGCATCCCTAAATTATCAACTCGTGTATAGCCTTCAATACGGATTTTATCTTTTTCTCCAAATAAATAATCTTTTAACCAAAATAACGTTTTTGTTCCATATCCTTGTCCTCGGTATTTATGGTCAAATTTCATATCAAAGATTGGGATGGAATCACTCATATCATTGATAATAATTAGTCCTACTTTAGTTCCATCATCTATAATCCAAAACGTTTCTCTGTCATCGTGGTAGAACCCTTTATCAAATTTTTCACGAATAGATTCTTCTTTCACAATGACGTTTCCATGATACTCCCACCTGTTACTTGTCATTAGTTCAATCAAATCATCTATTTCATCTTGAAATAATTTAAATTCCATGAAAAAGCCCCCTCCTATCACTACTTTAATTCAACAAAAAAAGCGCCAATCCTTTAATTGGATTAACGCTAATGATTAGAGATTTAGTTAAATAAAGTTGAACGAGCTTCAACATATTTTGTTAAAAAGTCAACGATAAAGAAGATTGTAATATATACAATACCAATCACAAGAGCTGAAATGATCAGACTACTTGAAACTATAGTAAATAATAGTACACATATGAGTGCACAAACTAAATGTTTAAAATAAGAAAGCAATACTGCATCACTTTTACTGTAATGCTCAATTGCCAATGATGATAAAACACCGCCAACAAAAAGAGTAGGAACTGTAACCATACTCACTGCTAATCCAATATAAAGATTGTACCCGGAACCAAATTCAAATAGAATTGGTGCGATAAAAAATCCAATGACGGACGTAATGAATGCTGCATACAGTTTTCTAGATAGCATCTTTTTCCTCCCAAACAAGAATTAGAAGAATTCATATAATCCCTCATTAAAATACTCATATTCTTCAATAGATACCTTATAACGAGTATAGCCCGAATAGAATGCTTTTATGAATTCCTCATCTTTTCTAAGCTTTCTTATTGCTAAAGAAACATCATACCGAGGATCTCCAACCGTCATACCAGCTACATCAATAAACAATCGTACCTTTCCATCGATTACTAGTACATTGTCTGTTGTACAATCACCATGGATCAATGTTTGCTTTACCGATTTTGGAATTGTATTTTTCAGCTTGTTTAAAAGTTCTACTGTACCGTCCACATCGCCTATTTTAAGGTATAGTTCTGCTTTATTTAATTGATATTCAAGCCAATTATCACTCTTACATAGCTCTTCTATTGGATCCGTTTCATGTAACCGATTCAATAATTGGCCAAAACTTTTTATTAATAATTGTTTTTCTTCATAATCCGCTTGTTTCAATGCAGAAGTTAGTGATATCCCATTTTCAAAAGACATGATGACATGATTACGATCTTGTTCCTCTATATAATTATAATATTGCGGAACAGGGATGATATGCTTGTTCTTTAGTTTTTTTAAAACGACGGCTTCGTTTTTTAGCCATTCCCGGTATCTCTCACTAAACGCACTTTTCATCAAGTAGGTTCCCTTAGTTGTAGTGATTTTGCGAACTTCTGAAGTCCACCCCTGTTCATCTAGCAAAGAAATGTCTTTGACTTCACCTAACATTTCTTCTAACTTTTTAAGTAAAGAGGAATCCATCTATTTCACTTCACTTTCAACTGTAACCGTTTTCTTCATTATAAATAAAAAATTCAATAAAAAAAGCATTAATCCTTCTTGTGATTAATACTTTTTTATCAAATTAGCTTAAATTTTTAATTTACTTTTACATTAAATTTGTGGATACATTGTTATAAATTAAACCTTTGCTCATAACTATATTGCCTGTTCCACTTTTCTCTCTTTCACTAACAGTGCCCCGATGAACCCCATCAGTGAAAAGACGATCGGGATGATAAATCCATAATGAAACCCTAGATTAATAGCACTTTGAGGGAATAAATCGAGTACACTTCCGAAAATGATTGGCAATAGTACAGCACTCGTAAACCCACCCATATTGGCAAATCCTGTGACAACCCCTACCTCTTTTACGGAAAATGATTCTCTTACAATTGCAAATGTTAATGAGCTTGCACCATTTCCAAAACCAATTGCTATAAATAAAAATAATACTAACCAAAATGAAGGATTTACACCTGATAAAAACATCCCTACCCAACTAAGAACTACAGTGAGATGAACAATACTATACACCTTTTTTATTGATTTCATTCTACTCGTAATTGAACTAATAAAAACGCCGCCAATCATCGCACCCATCAAACCATACATAATCAACTGGCTCGCTTCGGCACGGGTCATATCAAACATTTGCATTGCATAGGGTACTCCCCAAGAACCGATGAAACCAATGTAACCACCAACTAAACCAAAATGACATAGAAAAGTTGCCCAAGCCTGTCTTGTAGCGATTAATCTTCTTAAGATTTTCCAAACACTTTCTCGTTCTTGAACGAAATCTGTTTTATCTTCTTTTACCTCTTTAAATATCCTTTTCGGGTTCCATACTAAAACAAAATAAAGAACACCAGTCATTATTACTAACATAATTCCAATACTTAAAAAAGGAATTCTCCATCCTACATAGGAAATCCATAATGAAAATGGAACTGTAGCTGTTAATGAGGCAACGCTACTAACTAAAGATAAGAGACCTAATAATTTTATAAATTCTTTCCCGTTAAACCATTGGGTTAATATTAATATTAGATTGATAAAAATAGCTGCATCCCCTGTTCCTACAAAAAAGCGGGAGATCATTAAAACATATTCACTTTCGGCTGTACTATATAAAATACTTCCGACTCCGGTTAAAAAAGTACCAATAATTAAAAAACGATTGGGTCCGAATCGATCTGATAGTAAACCAGAAGGAATTTGTAACCCTGCATAAGCAACAAATGAAATACTACTAATTACTCCAATGACGGCACCAGTAACTTGAAAGTCCTTCATTAATTGGTCTGTAATCAGTCCGGGAGCAGTTCGTTGAGTAACGATTAAAAAATACGCTAACAAAGCTGAACCATACACTATCCAACGATAACCGCTTTCCTGTTTGTTCATTATTAAGACCTCCCTGGTTGAAGAAACCTCTGTAGGAAAATAAAAAAGAATAAATTCGATAAATCTGACGATCCATCTCCCTTATTCAACGTTTCTAATTTCAACCCACTAAGTATGTATGATTTTTTTTGAATATTATTCTTTTAGTAAACTTTCTTAGTTTAGCAGATATTCCAAATCCCCTCAATACCAATAAATATTCTAAGATTTCACGCACTAAAATGCGTTTACCCTTCTGGATAAACGCATTAAGCAATTATTGATTTTTCACCATTGTAATAAATACTGCTGATGGACTTTCAAACTCCATCTCCTTAGTAAAGCCGAATTTCTCATAAAGACGGATGGCACGTTCATTAAATTTTGCTACAGTAAGGCGGATCTGAAGTTGGTTTTCCTTTTGGATTTGTTCAAGGATGAATGAAAAAAACCGTGATCCATTCCCCTTTCCAGTTAAAGTCGGCTTCAAACCTAACCCAATATCCGGAAACGGCTTTGAGTAAGCACCAAATTGCCAACCTATCGGGACCTGTGCTGAATCTCCCACACAGAAAAACCCAATGAGATTATTTTGGATATCCACTACCGCCCTATATTCACTATTTAATAGTTCCTTAAGCGACTCCCCGCTTAACTCGTTATTGTAAAAATCATAAGGTGGTTCATAATTCCAACTTAATATTTCTTCTGCAAATCTTTGATTCATTTCTTTTACCAATAATTGATTCATTTTATTCTCCTATCTACTTTGTGCGATTTGAACAATATTTTTTATAACCGTATCTGCATCTTGATTATCATTTATGACAAATAGATAATCGGCTTCACCTGCCGAAGGATCTTTTACATCTTCATTGAACGATTCCATTTGTTGCCGTTTTAAAACTTCCTCAAAATTTGTATAAGGACCCCGAAAAATATTCGTGCGTCGACTACTTTTTACAACCCGCGCTTCTAGAACATCATTGGGAATATCAAAATGAACAAGAATCCGGACAAATACATCTTTCGGAAACAACTCTTCAAGTAAGTACCTGCGTCCTTTTTCACTTCGATTTGAATTCGAAATAATCAGGTGAAAATCAGTGTTTTCTTTCGTATAGTCAACAATCAATTTCGAAATAGCATGTTTGAGCGTGTTCGGACCCTTTTTGGGTTGTAGATTACTATAATATGTATTGATAAACTCTGCGTGATTGTCCTGGTCCATTACTATAGAATTTTCTAGTACTTGCTCTAATGCTTTAGCAAATGTTGTTTTACCGCTATGTGTTTTACCGACTGTGATAATCACAAGCCTATTCACGACCAAACACCTCCCTATTAGTAAATTCAAGGTAGATCATAGTCTTACCTTAGTTACAGTTGAAACAATTTCTTCATTTTTCACTTCCAAAATATACTCTTGATAAACGTGTTCACGACCACCGTTCTTTTCATACCATTTTTTTATTCGTTGAAGATGAGCTACATCTTCCTTAATATTCGATTCAATTCTCTGATATTTTTCGTAACTTTCATATTCCCATATTGCAAATACTTCGTAAGTATCATTTTTGTTATCCTTCATCCATCTACCAATTAAACGAGCTCCGTGTTTCAACTGGCTTGGTAAATTCGTTTTATTGAAATGTTCATTGAACTCTTCCAAAAAATCACTTTTAACGATGTAAGATTTTCTTCGGTAAAACATGGACCACAACTCCTCCCTTTTTTACATAAAAGTATATAAAGTAGTTCAACAAAATGAACTCGAATCCCTCTAGTATTCTGTGTTAAATGAGATGAAACTCATTTTTAAGAATTGTTTGACATTTAACCCCCACTCTGTTATAATTTAATCCAATAAAAGCATACAAATTCGTTGATGAGAAAAAGTAGCGTTTCATTTTGATCCACAGAGAGCTGACATTTGGTGCAAGTCAGTGTTCAAAAGTTACGTGAAAAATCCTCTCTGAGAAGTTAGGCTGAAATTTAGTAAGTCTGACCGGATGTCTACCGTTAAAAGGACCGCGTATGATTGTACGTTGCTAAGTGCTATTGAGCGGATCAATAGAATTAGGGTGGTATCGCGGGTTAACCCCGTCCCTTCATGGGACGGGGTTTTTTGCGTTCTGACGTATAAGCATATAGGTAATACGCACAAGAAAAGCATCAACATCCTATTGGGGATAAGTTGGGTTTCTCTAGTATGTTTTTATACAAATATACTGTATAGGAGCGATATCTATGAATGCTAGTGTTAGTAAGGAAACTGTTGTCCATCGTGAGGAACGTATCCGAAAGTTATGGTTAGAAGAAAACACATTTCGTAAGTCTGTTGAATTGAGATCAGGAAAAACACCTTTTGTATTTTATGAGGGACCTCCAACTGCCAATGGCCTCCCCCATGTTGGGCACGCATTTGGTAGGACAATTAAAGATATTGTTGCACGTTTCAAAACGATGCAAGGTTTCCTAGTGGAGAGAAAAGCTGGCTGGGACACACATGGCCTTCCAGTTGAGCTTGGCGTTGAGAAACAGCTAGGTATCTCTGGAAAACAAGAGATTGAACGCTACGGAGTGGAATCCTTCATCAACAAATGTAAGGTTAGTGTCTTCACTTACGAGAAGAAATGGCGTACATTTACTGAAGAATTGGGTTACTGGGTTGATATGGATGATCCTTATCTAACATTAAGTAACGACTATATCGAAAGTGTTTGGAACATTTTAAGTAAAGTACACAAAGATGGTCTTTTGTATAAAGGACACCGTGTCTCTCCATATTGCCCTAGTTGTCAAACAACTCTTAGCTCGCACGAAGTAGCACAAGGCTACAAAGATGTTAAAGACTTATCGGCTACTGTGAAATTTAAAAGGCTTGATGCAGCAAATGAATATTTCTTAGGCTGGACCACTACTCCTTGGACTTTACCCGCTAATGTTGCACTAGCTGTGAATCGATCATTAACTTACGTCCGGGCGCAAAAAGAAAATGATGTTTTTATTCTTGCAAAATCTTTAGTAAATAAAGTTCTTGGAGACCATGTAACTGTATTAAGTGAACACAGTGGAAGTGAATTAGAAGGAATTCATTACGCTCCACCATTTAACTATGTGACCATTGAAAAAGGTCATTGTATTGTTCTAGCTGATTACGTAACTCAGGAAAGTGGAACTGGGATTGTCCATATTGCCCCAGCTTATGGTGAAGATGACTACAGAACGGTTCAACAAAATGGATTATCTTTTGTAAACGTAGTTGATGCTCAAGGACGTTACACGAAAGAAATTTCAGATCTATCAGGAAAATTTGTGAAAGAATGCGATGTAGAAATCATAAAAATGCTTTCTGAACAAGATAGACTTTTCCACAAGGAAAAATATGAACACAGTTATCCTCATTGCTGGAGATGCGATTCCCCCTTACTCTATTACGCAACAGATAGTTGGTTCATCAAAATGTCCTCTTTAAAGAATCAAATGCTTGCAAACAATGCAACCGTTAATTGGTATCCTCATCATATTAAAGACGGGCGCTTTGGAAACTTCTTAGAAAACTTAATGGATTGGAATATTAGTAGAAATCGTTATTGGGGTACACCACTTAATGTTTGGGTATGTTCAAATTGCCAGTATGAGGAAGCACCAGGGAATATCGAGGAACTTCAACAGCTCACGACAACTACTTTACCAAATGAAATTGAGCTTCATAAACCGTATATTGATGAAGTACAGTGTACTTGTCCGAAGTGTAAAGGGGTAATGCAAAGAACACCTGAAGTGATTGATGTTTGGTTTGATAGTGGTTCGATGCCTTTTGCTCAATATCACTATCCATTTGGAGATATGGAAAAGTTCGACTCCCAATTTCCTGCCGATGTTGTGATCGAAGGAATTGACCAGACAAGAGGATTTTTCTACAGTTTACTTGCTGTCTCTACCCTCTTTACTGGGAAGGCACCTTATAAGAACGTCTTATCTCTTGGCCACGTCCTTGATGAACACGGTCAAAAAATGTCTAAAAGTAAAGGCAATGCATTAGACCCTGTTGAACTCATTGAAGAATACGGTGCAGATGCTCTTCGCTGGGCTTTCCTAGTGGATAGTTCACCTTGGAATCCTAAACGTTTTTCTAAAAAAATTGTTCAAGATGCAAAATCAAAACTAATCGATACCTTAGACAATACTTTTAAATTCTATGAGATGTATGCGAAAATAGACTGCTTTATTTACAATAAGGAGCAAGTTGGAAACAAGACAATTCTAGATGAATGGCTACTTTCTCGATTGAATAGTACAGTCCAAACTGTTACTGAATATATGAACCATTATCAATTTACCCAAGCAACAAGAGAAATTGCAACTTTAGTTGATGATTTAAGCAATTGGTATGTCAGACGATCAAGAAATCGTTTTTGGGCTTCGGGCATGTCAGAAGATAAGAAAGCCGCTTATTCAACACTCTTTGAAACTCTGACAACAATTTCTCTCTTACTTGCACCATTCGTGCCATTTATAGCTGACGATATCCATTTGAAATTACATCAATCTAGTGTCCATTTACAGGACTATCCTATAGCAAATGAATCCATGATAAATCAACAATTAGAAGAGGATATGAAAACTATTCTAAAAATAGTGGAACTTGGCCGTAGCATTCGAAATAGCAAAAACTTGAAAGTAAAGCAACCTTTGCAGAAGCTCATCGTGTGGACACCAGAAGTGAAACGTCCATTAAATGCCTTTTCAAACATTATTAAAGAGGAGTTAAATGTTAAAGAGGTAGTTTATACAGATGATTTATCACATTATCAATCAATCCTCTTGAAGTTAAACTTTAAAACTGCAGGAGCTACATTTGGTAAATTAGCGAATTACATCAAGAAGTATGTTGAGGAAATGACAGAACAAAATAAAAAGTTACTATTAACTAATGGAGTGCAACAAATTGTCGTAAATGATGAAATGGTAACTTTAGATAAAAATCATATTCATATTGAGCATCAAGTTACTTCTGGATTTGAGTTGGCCGGTGATGAACTATTAAAAGTACTTTTAGAAGTAACACTAACTCCTCCACTAATAGATGAAGGTCATGTAAGAGAATTGATACGAGCAATACAAGATACTCGAAAGAAATTAGATTTACCAATCGACCAATATATCGACATTAATATATCTGCCAACGATCTAACGAATGATAAAATTAAAGTTTTTGTAGACTTAATTAAGGCGAATGTACTTGTTCACAACATTAACTTTGAGAAAAAGCACCAATCAGATGCTCAATTTGATTTATGTTTTGGAGAAGAAATGATAAATGTCTCATTCAATTATTAGCTGAATCACAAAAATCGCTGCTCTTTGAATCAATACAAACGAAAGAGCAGCAACTTCTTAATTCATCTACCATCTAAATTAAATGATGATAGTTTTCATCAATTTCAACACTTTCACCAGGATAATCATAAGGATTTCGGTCATAATCGTAGTCCTCTTCAAAACTTGGATAACTTGTAAAACCCTCTTCACTATCAAAATTGGAAATTGGACTCTCATAAGGATCTTCATCAATAAAATCGTTATAAGGATTTGTCATGAAATCATTTATATCATTTGTACCATTCGCATAAAAGATTTCTTCTTCATATTCTTCCACATCAACATCCACCACAGTACTTTCATAGCTGTATTCTTCAACATCATCGCTAATGCTTTCATCGTATTCATAAGAATCGACCACAGTATGGTTAGTTAAAATAGCCCCCTCTACTTCAGGAATGGCTGTAGCTGCAGCTGTAGTCGTAAATATGGCACTATTCACTAAAAATCTTTGTTCCACTTCTTCATAATTTTTTTTAGCTTCATCGTGTAAACTCACCGTATCAATTACTGGAATTGGTGATTTGATACCTCTTCCGCTTCTCCTACTTTCTCTGATTTTTGTAAATGAGCGATTCCATAAATAACTACTGCAAATAATACGACACTACCAAATATTATAAAAGCGATAAAATCTGTAAATAAATCCATCTATAACACTCCATTTCTCTTTTGTTATACTTATCATTATAGAACGAATTCACCGAGTAACTAGGACACTATTAGTACAGTTTTGGAGGTAAATATGTCAGAGAAATACAATCCTGAAAAGAGAATTGAACTTTTACGCCTATTTGTCAATGAAGGAAATTTCCAAGAAACAAAAGAAATAGCGAAAAAACTAGGAATCTCAAGCTCTAGTTATTTTAAAATTGTGAATGAACTAAATGAATTTCTCTATACAGATAAAAGTTATTTACAGTTAGGTCCTAGCGATGCTTTAAAACAGATTGTATTAAAAAAAGAAAATCATACTTATGCGATTTATAAATTGATTGAAAGCATTTTGCCAACAAAAAGTCGTGTTTCACGGTACGCTGTCATCTTAAAATTACTTCAAAGATATGGAGAACTGACAGTAACTGAAGTAGTCGAACATGCCTCATTTATAAATTTTCCTAATATGCACAAAAGTGCTTGGGAACGAAAAGAAGCTTCCCGTTGTTTAGATGATTTGACTTTAGAAGGATTAGTTCTAAAAAAATGGGATGATTCGAGAAAACCCGGGCGTTCTGTGTATCGACTTGCTCCTTCACTACATGAATTATCTACTGAAGCTAAAGAACAACTCAGTTCGTATTTGCAATATTTAATCCACCGCGCAAATAGATCCTTGCCTGCTCATAGTATTCAGCAAAAGCTATTAAAGGTCGTACCTGTCCAAGAAGATCAATCCATTTATTACCACTATCATTACATTGGTCGGATGTTAGATGAACCGATAGTCGAGCTTATACAAGAAGCAATTCGTACAAATCATACGATTTCGTTCCAATATTTCGAAGTGAAATCACAAAAGAAAGTAGTTGTGAAAAAGAGTAAACAGTCCCTAAAGAAAACCGTTATTCCATTAAGAATTGTGTATGATGAGCAATTTTATCGTTGGTATTTGATTGGGAAAAGCATTGAGGAAGAAAGAGAAAGGCTTTTTCGATATCGTTTAGATTACATGATTCATACGAAAATAACAAAACCAGTTGATGAACCTGTATTTTTAGAACTTTTAGAACAGTGTAAAAATGAATTAGCTTCTAGCTGGTTAGTAAGTGACTCCCCTTTGGAAAAAATTAAGGTGCGCTTTAAGCAAGATCCAACCTCTCATCGTCCATTTATACGTGAACGAGTTGAGCGACAAGGACAACACGGATGAATAGTTGAAGAATTAGAAGATGGTTCATTTATTTGGGAAATCGAAGTAGCAGGTGTAGATGAAATCATTCCATGGGTTCGCTCTTTTGGCCGCAGTGCTAAAGTGATAGAACCGATAGAACCAGTACATTTAAGAGAACGTATGATTGCCGATTTACAGGAGGTGCTTTCTATATATGGCTACAATGAATAAATTTCTACATACCTCGTTTTTCAAACAGCTAGAATTACAAGATGCAGATAACAAATTAGCAGTTGGACCATACCCATTGGGTGAAAGCGAAAGATCTTGGTTACACGAGGTCATGCACTATCCAGAAGCTACTTGGTTTCTTGATAAGGAGTATGTAAAAGAGACTCAATCTGTTATTTCTGCTACAACAGAAGATCCTACCATTATCCATAAAGCTACTACTAGTTCTTATACTATTAAACCTGAAGTCTTTCGATTATTACATACAACGATTAGAGAACAACGACTTTGCAAATTAACGTACTATATTCAAAACCGTTATAAAAAAAGGCATTCTGCAATTCTTCACAAACTAGAATTTTCAGTTGCACAAAAAAAGTGGTTTGTCCGTTGGGTTCGAATCACTGGAGATGAAATGGAAGAAAAAATAAGACTAACACCTTTAGAATCAATTGTCTATATTGAACAATTGGAGGTTTTGGAAGAAAAGTTTGAAGTATCCAAGCAGTTCACTTCCTCTTTAGAACATGAGAAACAAATGGCTGTTATACAATTTAAACCAAAATGGAAAGACCTTGACCCACAACGGTTTTTACAGGCCTTTTCCATTTTTGAAAAGGAAGTAGAAAAAAAAGAGGATGTTTTACAATTGAAAGTGTTGTACTCCCCACTAGATGAAGCATTCCTCCTTTCGAAAGTTCGAATGTTTGGTCCACATGCCGAGGTCGTCTCACCTGTGCATTTAAGAGAGCGAATAGTTCAATCTGCATTACAAGCATTGGGAAATTATGAGGAAATATAAAATACGTAAAGGGAAGCTCACATAATTGGATGTGTACTTCCCTTTTTTAGATGTTGTTAAATTCTTGCTTTATTTATCTCCATCTTCACCTTTAGGCTCAATAACCCCTCTTTCCTCCCAATGTGTTAGAGGAATTTCTATAAACGCATGAAGTAATTGTTTTAATAATTGATAAAAAGTTTCTCGAACTTTTCCTACTTCTTTGAAAGGTAAAGGAAGCTTATGACTATATTGATTTCGAGTATCTATAAAGTCTTTACAAGCTTTATATAACTCATTTTTATCAATTTTTGCATGGACGGGTTCAGTATTATTCTTATCGTACTTTTTTGCATCTTTTAAATAATATGCATAGTTTCCTAGCGTACATTTCGTGTAAAAATCAGACTTACAACCAATGATCTTTTTATTCCTTTTTTCAAATGGATAGCTTGTATATAAAATGGAATTATAGTTCTATCCCCTTTTTCGCTTTATAGTTTGAATGTTTTGACTTTAAATTATAATGTTATTATATCCCTTTTTCACCATCCTGAGGAATTAGTATTTTAAAATGAAAAATTGTTGTGCAACACTTTTCTCACAAACATGAGTATCTTTTATGTCTAAATATTTTTGCTTAAGTGATTCATTCACCCTGTTTGTTTCTTCAATTTCTCCATTAAGAGCATCCATATTCCCTCGCAAAACTTTTATCGCATTTTGATATAAATTCGTGCCCTCTTTTAACTCTTGATTTTTCAATGTTAGCTGCTTATGTTGGTTGTGCATCCCTTCTTGTTTCACTACAAAAATCTTAAGATCACTTGTTGGATTTTCAACTTTGAGTAAGTAAGAATAGGAACCATTAAATAATAGGATTAAAATACCTACTATTAAAATTGATATGAACATATATATCACTCCTTAAGTCATTTAATATTCGAACTGAACTGTTATTTACAGTATAAATAGAAAGTAAGGAAATCACTGGGACAGTTTCTGTACAGTTTTTAGAAAACTTTAAACTAATCATTTTGAAGGAATTAAATAAGTTATGTAAAATGAGTTTGAGGTATTATAGAGGGAGTATTACTTATATTCTATAAAACAACAAAATAGAAAGGATTAATCAATTGGAACAGACAGCTAACAATCATCAGTCTCCACTTCTATCTTTCGAATTTGCTACATCAACAGGACAGATTCAGCCATTAACCTTTTCAAATCCTGTTCAATTGTTGATTGCTAAATCAGTGCAAGAAATTTTACCCTGTTTACAACAGGTTCAAGAAGCCGTTGAAAATGGATATTATGCAGCTGGTTTCCTTACATATGAAGGTGCTAAAGCTTTTGATGCTGCTTATCAAGTTAGAAACGATCATAAAATGCCTTTATTATGGTTTGGAATCTTTGAAGAACCCATCCAAGAGTCCATAAATAGTTCGGGTTCTTATCATATAGAAAATTGGCAACCTACTGTAAGCATTGATGAGTATCATGCAGCGATTGCCTCTATAAAAGACTCCATTGAAAAAGGAGATACATTCCAAGCAAATTACACAATACGTCTTCACTCCGAGTTTCAAGGTGATGATATTGCTTTATTTCAGAAGTTGAAAAGAGCACAATCTTCTAATTATTGTGCTTATATTAATACTGGTGAACATAGTATTTTATCTGCCTCACCTGAGCTCTTTTTCCATATTGAGGGGGATGAAATTACGACAAGACCAATGAAAGGTACCGTTTTAAGAGGAAAAACTGTCTCAGAAGATGAAGAGAATGCACGTTGGCTCTATTATTCTGAAAAAAATCGTTCAGAAAATGTCATGATCGTCGACTTGCTTCGAAATGATTTAGGACGAATTGCAGAAATGGGATCAGTACAAGTAACGAAACTATTTGAAATTGAACATTATCCTACCGTTCATCAAATGACTTCTACTATTAAAGCAAAAATCTCACCGAACACAAGTTATGTTGATATTTTCAAAGCATTATTCCCATGTGGATCAATTACTGGTGCACCGAAAATAAAAACTATGGAAATAATAGCCAATTTAGAAAATACACCTCGGGAAGTATATTGTGGGGCAATTGGTTATTTTACTCCAAAGGGTGAAGCGGTGTTTAACGTTCCTATCAGAACAGTTGTTATCGATCAGCAAACTGGCCAAGCAACATATGGTGTTGGAGGAGGCATTACGTGGGATTCGACTGCTGAAGGTGAATATCATGAAGTTCTTGCAAAGGCTAGCTTCCTTGAAAAAGACGTAACAGATTTTCAATTGCTAGAGAGTTTATTATTAAGTGATGGAGAGTTTTTCTTATTAGATGAACATTTGAGTCGTTTATCACTCTCTGCAAAATACTTTAGTTTTCCATTTAACAAAGAGAAAATTCAAGATACTCTTTTGAATCTTGTTAAAGAAAATCATCTTGGTGACTATAAAGTTCGATTGCTTTTAAGTAAAAAAGGTGACATAACGGCCGAAGTTCAATCCATTAATAAGTTTGAATCCCCTCTATTCGTATCTTTGGCAGATAAACCAGTAAATAAAGACAATCTATTTTTATATCATAAAACAACGAATCGAAAAGTTTATGAAGATTTCAAGAGGGATTCTATAGATGTATTCGATGTTCTTCTATGGAATGAAGACGGTGAATTAACGGAATTTACAAATGGCAATGTTGTGCTCGAAATAGATGGCTCGTACTTTACACCACCTATCCAATGTGGTTTATTATCCGGCACATATCGTGAGGTGCTTATTAAAGAAGGAAAAATTACTGAAAAGACATTAACTTTAACTGACTTAGAAAAATGCACAAACATATGGTTTATTAACAGTGTGCGAAAATGGCTTCCGGTTCAATTAGTAAAATAGATAAAATAAAACCAATAATCTTCCTTTGAAAACCATCGAAGAAAGATTATTGGTTTTTATATTATACTACCTCAAATTTCAAGGTGTTTCGATTTACTTGTACATACTAACCTGTTGTTTTATTCATTACTTGGGTCACTTCATTGGTGTGCATGATCTCAAACCAATCATTTTGAATATCAACCAATATTTTAATTACTTCATTACTTTTTCCGAATTTAATACCACTAATAGAGTATTTCGTCATTGCTATCACCCTTTCTAATTAACTATTTCAAAACTTATAAAAAAGCAATTTTTTTAGATATTTTTTTCTACTAACCTAACCAATTAAATTTATAAGCAATTACCCCAATTGGTGCACCGATTATTGCACCTAGAGAGTAATATAACCAAATATTTTTACTTACTTTCCTAATAGATATGCTCATTCAATGTCCTCACTATTTATTTCGAATTGCCAAGCAATACTTCCCATGAGTAAGTAACAATACAATGCTCATCACAATAATGGAAAATAGTTGTGATTGGCCAGATGAAACGGAGTATAAGGCAGATAAAATGATTCCGACGATTAATGCGGTCGTAAATAAGAAATAAGATTTGTAAAAGCCAATTAGCATAACGTGTCGTTCGCCTTCATCTGAAGCAGCTAAAAGCTTTTCTGCAAATTTTGGTTCTGATGTTTTTGGTAAATTACGTTCTGGATATGCCAGTCGGATTACATTCGCAGAAAGTATTGATGCAAAGAAACTGATAATAATCGCTACGATGCCAAGAACAATAAAAACTATTTGTCGAGTTGTAATCACAGATACACAAAGAGTTAAAATCGAAAGAATCATACTAGACTGTACAAAAAACGAGAAATACGTGTATGTTTTATAAATTAAGATATCCACTTCATCTTCTTCGTCTCCGTCGACCTGTTTATTGCTTAATCTTTTTACTTGAGTGTATTTCACAATACTAAATAGTAAAAGGGCACCTATCATTACCAATAATCCGATTTGGATTGGTTCTGCATAATCTACTAAATCAAATTTAAAGCCTTTTAATACAAATATGGATGTAAAAAATCCAGCTGCAGCACATAGCAAAATGTAAATAATCTGTTTCATTTATAAATCATCCTCCTCGATGATAAAGATACTTTCTACAGGTTCATTAAAAATACGGGCGATTCGTACAGCGATTAACAGTGAAGGCATGAATTCTTCACGTTCAATTAAGCTAATTGTCTGTCTTGATACTTTTGCAAGCTTAGCGAGTTGTGTTTGATTTAACCCGTCTCTTGCACGGAGCTCCTTTAATCGGGTTTTCATGTTTTATCACCTCTTATATATTGAGTGTAAACGATACATTTCATTTTGACAAGTATATTTGTCAAAATGAAAATTAAATTAGTCATATTCTCACAAAAAAAGCATTAATCCATTTGGGATTAACGCTCTTGCTTAATAAGTTTATATGATTTATTCACTTGACTTAACAAAATATACTTTCTGTCCATGTCCATTAAGTATTGAAATACACAATGTAACTAAAATTGTTAGGATGGAACTAATAAGTAAAATGTAGAAGAATAGTTTACCCCCAAAGGTTGTTGCATTAATAAATAACGTACTGGCACCAAGATAAACGATCCCAAAAGCAAATGATACTTTAATGGATGTATCGTTGTTCTTTTTACCGACAACAAATAACACTAACCCTATAATATAAATAAAGCTCAGTAACATTAAGATTGGAAAAAACGGTTGGAATTTTGCTTCATAGACAAAATAATCGAGTAAAACAATTTCTTTACCTGATACAATTTCAATGCCAAAAGTATTAGTAAATGGTGTAGAGTATGTCCATTCTAATGAGTCCTCAATAATTGCACTACCCTCATACCAGGCAGCAACTGTAGCGAATAAAAACACACAAACGCATATTAATAGTTGGATGATTATTGACATTTGATCACTACCCTCTTAATTTACTATTACACTATATTGGAACGTACACTGTTAATAGAAGTTTCATTTTTTATCATTAGTTTACCAAGATATTCCGCAGATTAAATTAGGTCAATATCCGTATTTTTAATGAATCCTCTACATTCTTCATACCTATTCATTTATGATATTGCAGATGATTATCCAATTTTTAGAAGAAATGGGTGACTATTTTACGAGAAATCACTGCCTTTTGGTAAAAATAAAAAGAGAGCCTCATTGAATAATATCAATAAGGCTACTCTTTTTATTAATTATTTAATTGTAACAGCAGGTAAAGTTTCCCCTGTTTCTAGTAATGTCTTTAGATTACTCAAAATAGCTGGCCAGCCATTGTTAATTCCTTGAAAACCAGAGTTTTCATCATAAAAATCAGTTGGTAGTAGATATTCATGTTTTAAGGCCAATTTAACTGTTTGATCCATAGGTTTTATCGTAAAGGTTACTTTAGGAGTTTGTTCACGCTCAGTTTGATCTTTTACCCAAAGAAACGTATAGGATAATTGTTGATGAGGATGATAGTTTAATAAAACTCCCTGGTCAGCCAAATCATCATTTTCATCTAAGAATGTAACCTGCGAACCCACTTTCCAGTCCGATTGAATTTTTCTACCGAACCAATATTTCTCTGTAAATTCTTTACTCGTTAATGCTTCCCATAATTTTCTGTAGTTGTTCCAATGTAAGTTACATATTCAAATGTTGAGGAATTCATGTAAATCCTCCTTTTTTTCGACAATATAGTTGATCTCATTTTCTTTCATTTGGTGAAATATGGTATAGTTTACAAAAAACTATACCCTCTTAGTAGTTTCCTATAATGTATCATATTAAACTTTAATTATATTGAAGGAATGAGTGAACAATATGTTAAAAGAGCGATTTTTTTGGATAGGTTTAATCATTGTCGTATGCAGTATGATTGGCAATTATCTCTATTTTCAATCTAAACAGTTAACTTTACCAATCTTTTTAAAGCATTACTATGAAACACAAGTTTACGAGGATGGTAATCAGCTACAATTTTATTATTTAAACAATAAAGAAAACCCTGTTGACGTAAGCTATGTTTCGATTGATGGTGTCCTTCTGAATCCAGTAAATGTTCCTAAATTTCCTACTTCGTACGATGAAAATTACAGACCAAATATCGAACAAAACTTCACACATCATACTTTAGAATCTGTAAATTTTCGATTTCCGGAATATGCTATTCCAGTTAAGGTAGGATCAGATGACGTTTGGACTTTTAATAATATGAAAGTTACATTTACAAATGGTAAAACGATTGATGTAAATATTGGTGAAGTTCGAGTATATGGAAAACCGCCTGCAAATGAAGCATTAAACAATACATATAGCTCCTCAAGTAACCAAAATTTTAGCCAATGGTATGCTGCAGCTACAAAACCGTTAACAATTGAAGGGATATCGACTCCATTTTCAAATCAAATTGGAACAGATCTTTTTATTAAACTGTTTGCAGGACCAGATATTACAACGCAAGATGACATGAATACATTCTCACAGGTTCCTAAATGGTATAATGACGAATTTCTTTCAGACGTTCACTTAGAAGATCTAGAAGGCACTTCTCTTAATGAAGAACTATTTCCAATTCATTTAAACGAATCAGATTTTATCAAACTTTATATATACTTTAATCCTGAAAGTAGCTATATATTTGATTTCTATATTACGGTTTACGGTTCTACTGACGACGGTGAACCATTTGAATATGCAGTGCCGATTAACGCAAGTAACGCGCCTTATCTTAAAGAAGATGATGTCAATAAACTCATTGAGGAACGGATGGGAGGATTAAATAAGTAATGGATAAAATATTTCAAAAAATATTTTGGGGCTATATTATTATTTCCTTTGATATTTATATTTTTATAGATATTCTTATTGATCCTCTTGGTTATTTTATGATTTACAAAGGAATTAAACAGCTAGTTAAAGATTTCCCCATTGCCAATAAATCTAAAATTGTGTCATTCGGATTAATTTTCTATTCTATCCCTTCTGTTATATTAAAAAATACAATGGAGTGGAATTGGTATTACACGATTTTTTCATTTATAGATCTACTTCTTGTGTTTTATATATTCCAACTTATTATTAGCATTGCTAAAGCAGCAGATGAAATTGCGTTTGAAAAACGCGCTTTTTGCACTGGTACGGTCTATTTTATAAGTACTTTCATAGGTCTTTTAATGTCTAGTTTTGTACCAAATCTGCCTGTAAGTAATACATTATTTTTCATTACACTAGTAATTCTGGTAGCTGCTTTAATATTGGAAATTATGTTCTTTGTATTAATTTGGCGTGTACGGAAGATATATGTACCGATTATTGAATGAAACAAAAAGAGCGCTGATAATTCAACGTTCTTCTTTATTATCTTGATTTAAACTATTGGATAACACCATTTTTAAATTATTATGACAAGGAAGATTCTAGTTCTGTATCAAAATAATTAACACTTTATATCAAAATAATATTGAAAATATCAAAAACATATTATATAATAAACTTACTTGACCGAGCTAGTTGGGGAGGTAGCGGTGCCCTTTAACTCGCAATCCGCTCTAGCGAGAATGAACTCCTTTCTTAGGCCGTCCGTATTGTAGGGTCTGCCTTTGACACGTAGCGTTGACGGTTGGGTCCTGCGCAATGAGTGCCCATGAACCATGTCAGATCCGGAAGGAAGCAGCATTAAGTGGTATCACTCATGTGCCGCGGGGTAGCCTAACCTGAGCTGTCGACCAAAGTAACGCTTATGTGCGGCTGTCGAAGAAAGGTGCTCGGCCATGATATACATATCATTAAGTAAACAAAACCAACTGTTGGTTTTGTTTTTATTTTTGTTCAAAGTAAAAAGCAATTCTATCCGCGTAAACGTATGAATTGCTCTTCATTCTCTAATTTTCCTTATCCTCTTTACTTGCAACCTTTTTATTAATTCCTCGATAAATTTGGGTATTCATTGTTCCTTGAACGACTTGTTCTAAAAATAACTCCCCTTTTAACTTTAAATATTCATCGTCGTCATGACTGTTGTTGATTTAATAACTTCTTTTTTATTTTGTAGTCGCATCGATAAAATACCCATAATCTCAATTTTAGTTTGCTATTGATAAAAACCCTAATAGACACTTATTAAAAGTGTTGGCTATTAGGGTCTCTCTGAGGAAATTAAGTTTTGATTATAATTGACAATCTTCGCAATCGTTATTGTTTTGATTTTGATTGTTACGTTTAATGTTTAATTCCTCAGCGAACTCTTCACGGTTAGCTCGTTCTCTGTTTGCATTTTGGTTTTGATTTTGTTGCTTTTTATTATCTTGTGTTTTGTTGTTTTTATGTTTATTGCTTCCCACTTTATCACCTCCATCACTATTATTTTGAGTAACATGAGGTATTTTATCCGTACAAGCAAGGATGGAATAATTGCTACTCCTACAGAAAATACACAGCAACTACAAATACATTGAAAAATGATTTTAATTACATTATGCATAATAATAAGCAAAAGCAAAAAGGCATTAATTCGTGAATGAATTAATGCCCCGTAGTATTCATCTATTCATCTTGCTTGTGCATTTAGATGTGCTTCGTACATATCAATAATTTCTAAAAATCTTTCTGCCTCTCTAAATGTATGGTCTGCGAGAAGTGGATGAATATTACTCTTAATACGACATTCTTCAATTAACTCTCTTGCTTGTTTCTTAAAGTCCCTTAAAGATTTTGTAGATACTCTATTTTGATCTAACATTTGGTCTAAGAGTGGTTTTGTTTCAGATTGAGGTCGCATGTGGTCTAAATCTTGTGCCTGGAATAACAATTGGTCAAAGTCATGGCTAAAATCTCTTGCTTGTGCCACTAATTTTCGTTCTGAAGGATCTAATAAATGCCCAATAAACTTAGCATGGTCTGCCATTATTTTGAGGAAGAATACATTTTCTTTAATAATGTCATCCGGTTTTGGTGCTAATACTCCTTCATTGAGTTCTTTTAGTCTTCTTGCAAAATAAGCAGCTTCTCGGCTTGTATGGTCGACTAAAAGTGGGTAATTATTTGTCAGTATTTCACATCGTAATGTTAAATCCAAAATTTTTCTCTTAAACTCCCATATGTGTACTGCAGCTTGATATACTTCGTTATTAAATGCTTGAACCGCCTGCAAATCAGAGTTGACTGAAAATCAGAGTTGACTGAAAATCGGCTTAATTTTTCCTCAACTCTTTCGAACAAGTCATAATAATGTTGTGCTTCAGCTATTAAATTTTTTTGTTCAAATGTAAATCCTAATTTATTTTTTGAAGGGGGAGTTTGGACTTTTATGTTCGGGTTTAGGGCGTTTATGTGCGGGTTTTGGCCATTTATGTGCGGTTTTAGGCCATTTATGTGCGGCTTCTACATGTTTATGTGCGGCTCAAATAAAAAACTCTATTCCAACCCAGGAACAGGATTTTTAACATTTGCACATTTTTTTAGCTTGTTTTTTTGTTAAACCACGGTGGCTCATTTCAACTTTTAACATTGTTAAACATCGCTTAATTTCAAGATAATGATTGAGCTCAACAAGTGAACACCGTTCTTTTTTGATCTCTTTATAATATTTTTTTTGCTTTTTATATTGTATATAAAGAGTTTCTAATTCTTTATCAGAAATTTTCATTGTCATCACCATTATTATTATAACCTGAATTATTCATACCTCGAACATAAATCAGGGTTTTAGGCCAAAAACGATTAGATTCCCGATCCCTTTGAAAGAATCATGATTATTTTTCTTCTGAAAAGCATCTTTCTAGAATGAGGAGCGGAAAAATGCTTGTTT
>NZ_JBMIRP010000074.1:0-11389 GCF_049202975.1 Ureibacillus sp. MALMAid1270
GCATAAAATTACCCCCAGTTTGGTTTGGTTTCTAGTTAATTCCATTATACCAAATGTTGGGGGTTTTTTGTCTTTTAATAGACTACATAATTATCTACCATTATTTAGGTGATGTTTTTCAGTGCCTTCTTACTGTCCCCAATGTCCCACTATTGACATCTAGCAAATAAGTGCTAGAATGATAAAGCGACTTTGTTGCGTTGAAGCGTTGAAGCACAAAATTATAACATCTAGGAGTAAGCATATGTTTTCTATTGAGGTAAAATCAAAACCGTCAGTATTTGAAGCATTATTCATTGTACTAATAGTGATTTCAATCATCTCTATTGCGATAGGTAAGCTTGGTAGTGTGCCACATATCCCTATTCTTTTATCTATTATTCTTTTGATTTTTTATGGCTTGTTAAAACGGGTTCCATTTAAAGTGTTGGAAGAAAGTATGAGATCTGGAGCCATTTCAGGAATAGGAGCTATTTATATATTCTTTTTAATAGGTATACTGATTAGTAGCTGGATTGTTAGTGGTACAATACCAACTCTTTTGTATATAGGTTTTTCTCTCGTATCTGCTAGTTTCTTTTATGCCATTGTATTTATCATTACAGCAATTATCGGTACAGCAATTGGTAGTTCATTGACGACTGTAGCCACGATTGGGGTTGCTTTTGTAAGTATCGCAGGAGCCATTGATGCATCCATGGCATTGACGGCTGGTGCTATTGTATCCGGTGCGTTTTTTGGCGATAAAATGTCTCCGTTGTCAGATACAACAAATTTAGCTGCAAGTATCGTCAATATTGATTTATTTGAACATATTAAAAATATGAGTTGGACAACTGTTCCTGCGTTTTTAATTAGCTGTGTACTATATGCTGTTTTATCCCCATCAGTTGAAGGTGTAAATAATACGACCATTGCTTTCTATCAAACTAGTTTACTAGATACAAATTTTGTGCATTGGTATGCGATATTGCCACTCTTAGTCTTGATTGTTTGCACAATCAAGAAAGTGCCAGCATTTTTAACACTTATTGTTAGTTCCCTTGTAGCACTTTGCTTATCAATATTTCATACATCTCTATCAGTTAGTGATTACAGCGCAATTTTATATAGCGGATATGTTTCTGAAACAGGGGTTGAAGTAATTGATTCACTCTTAACTCGTGGTGGTATTAATAGTATGTTCTTTACAATTATGCTTGTGGTGCTTAGCCTCAGCATGGGTGGGTTATTGTTTGCTTTAGGTATTATTCAAACTTTGCTTAGTAAAATTGAAAGTTTACTAAAATCAGTTGGTGCATTGATAACAGGGACGGCCTTTACTGCAATTGGTATTAATATTGTAGTTGGAGAGCAGTATTTATCGATTTTATTAACAGGGGAAGCCTATAAGCAACAATATAGAGAACTAAGCTTACAACCGAAAAATTTAAGCCGGGTAATGGAAGATGCGGGTACAGTTGTGAATCCACTTGTGCCTTGGAGTGTATGTGGTTTATTTATTGCCTTGATGCTTGACGTTTCCGTAATAGACTATTTGCCTTTTGCGTTCTTTTGCTTACTAAGCCCAATCCTTACCATCGTATTTGGATGGTTAAATCTTACAATATCCAAAAATTAAACATACTTACAGTAGTACAAGCCAAGGCCATGGTTTGTACTACTTTTTTTGTAGTTGAAATAAAGGATGTCGACCAGCCAATGGAGTCAGTCGGTGATGAAAGAAGGATTAACGCCTATTTTGGTGAACTTATTGTACTAAAGTGGCAATTTGTTTTGGTGGTATCTATTATCTCTATTCTTGTTATTTGTCCTTCCTATTCAATGGCAACATCAATGCCTTGTAGTATGGTTTTGGAACCAATTGATAAGAAACTTATAAATGCGAAAGGTGTAGCATTGTTTTATAAAGTGCAGTTGCGTCCGCCAAGTTTTGCACGAACTAATATAAGTATTCTTGGGGTACACCTTCCTGAACCATCCTCTTTTGGGGATTACGATAGCTATGAAGGTTTTGCTTTTATACCAGACGAAATTAGTTGGCGTTTTAAACTTAACCCTTCCTCAGAAAATAATAGTCCAACTTGGGCTGGTAAATTTGATGAAATTACAGCGGAACTGGAAAATGTAGAAGTTGAGGTGCGTCTTTCTAATTCAAAGTCTGAAAAGTTAGGACCAAGTATTTTGAGAAATAATATAAAAAACTGTAAATAATTATTGATCCGAGTGGAGAAAGAAAATAAAAAAGAGCCTGCACCATTTTAATACTAAGATGCAGGCTCTATATATGATTAGGGTTAATCTTTTTTAGACTTTTCAATTTCATTTGCTTTTTGTTTTAACCAAAAATCTGATGGTGTATAACCAATTAGAGAATAATCAAGTTCTGCTCCATTCGTTGCTAACTGTATTAATAAAAACTTCTCTTTATTACTGGGGTTTAAGTCGCCTGTTTTAATACTAATAACCTCAACACCTGTTCGTTTTGGTGTTCCCACAATAACCACTTGATTTCCCTTCGTATAGACGTCTGTAATATCGGTTTGAAAGATTACGATATATAGGTCAAGGTCTGTTTCATTCATTTCAGTATTAAAAGCTATACCCACACTGTGCTGAAAATCATATTCAGCAGAAATTCCTATGGCGTAAAAAGGGAACATGCGGTGTAGAGAATAAAATATTCGAGAGGGAATATAGCTCCATCTCCCATACGTACTATGCCAATGTTCTTCATATAATGGCCTAATATAGTCAGGTTCACTTTTTATTATTTTAAAAGGAATTTTTGTTCCTTTTTTTAATACTTCTGAAATGGGGAGGGTATCTGTTGGGAAATGCTCCTCAGAAACTTTTTCAAATGGAAATGGTGAATCAAGAATAGTAGTAGGTTCAGGTGGTTCTAGGTTTTCCAAACGATGTTCTAATTCCTGAATTCGAGATTGTTCGCCTTGATTACTTGTTTGCAGTAATGATGGATTCATAATAGTCGATTTTGCATCTGTTGGCTTATTATAAAAAACAAAGCAAAATAGGATGGATAAACAAATCGTATAACTAATTTTAGCCGTTCTCAATGTACTCACCTCACTTTATTATCTACGTCTACGAGAGAGTTATGCGGGTAGGTACGGTCGATCCAAATTAAGAATAATATTTATTTACAGGTATGTTCCTATTTCTCGAGTAAATAATATATCATCGGAAATTCCTGTAAGCGTTAATAGCCCCCATCTTACTTTAATGGGAGCTTGTTGTATCATTTATGAAAAATCGTACTACATCATTTTAGCCTATTGGCGCTTCTTAGTTTTCTTATTATTAAGTATCTCTGCAGCTGTTAAGGGTTCATTTGCAAATTCATGATCAAACTCCCTTGATAATTTCTTCTTTACTGCTTGTTTGTCAAGTGGTGTCTTTTGTATGCATTTTAATAAAATCTGATGGTAATTGTTTTGTTTGAAAATACAATAAATAGGAAGTTTTCGGGGATAATGAACTAAAGAAAATTGAGGAGAATCAGAAATGAAAACAATTCTTTTTAACCTTATCTTCGTTTTAGTAATTCTTCCTTCACAAACACACGCTGAAAATAAAATTGAAGAGTTGCCGCTTTGTTCAGCAATACTTGAACCAACAAAAAATGCACCTAAAAATGCCAGAGGAGTAGCACTAATTTATAATATTGAAAGAAAGTTTAATGATGAGCGGACGAGTCTTAGTGTTCATACACTTCATTTACCCAAACCAACTAGTTTTGGGGACTATCATGGTTATGAAGTTATTGCCTATATTCCAGAGGAAATAAGTTGGATTTTCTCTTTGTCTCCTTTAACTAAATACGGAGTCACTTCTTGGAGTGGGAATTTGGATGAAGTTTCTCCTATAATGCGTCCTACTCATATTAAAGTTCGCACAGTTAATACAACGACAAAGAAAACGGGTCCAATTGTACTTGAAAAAACACTTAAAACTTGTTGACCTAATAAAGGCATGAATCCAAGAAGGGTTTGATGTCTTTTTTTGTTGAGGTTATTGAAATAAAATGGGCTGGTTTGTGAAAGAAATAAATATGTAAGTTAGCTGTTTAAAGATAAATATATGCAAATTTATCAAAGTAGCCTTTTAGAGTACTATTCCCCTAACTTTGCTCATTATCTTTATTATAGAGAATTTTCTCTTGAAGTTATGTTTTAGATTCTAAGTTCTATGATGGAGAAAGAAGGTTAATATAAAAGGGGGAAAATGAAATTAGTACTGATATTAAGAATAATAACAAAGGTATGGTATCACTGATTTTTGGTATTCTTTCAATTGTTACTTCTTTGGTCGCGGTAGGATTTTTACTTGGGATTGTTGGGTTAATATTTGGTGTAATAGGGTTAGAACAAATGAACCGTTTTAAACAAAGTGGAAAATTAGAAGCTGCAGCAGGTATTATTTGTTGTTTACTTGGAGTATTCCTAACAATAAAGTCATCTATCTCACTAATGCTTCTAGCATAAGAATAAGGCATTTCTAATTGAAGAAATGCCTCTATATTTTTGAATTAAGAATAGTATATAGTTGTTTTATATAAATCGTGTAGCAATTAACGCAATTGCAATAATCATATTAGGCAAACCGATCATCATAATTTTATTAGTTAAGGAGTGTCTTTTTTTTCTATCCTCTCGATCTTCAGATGTAAGATTTCTCGCCATTCGATCCCCATCTACAAATGCTCCTGAGAATATCGCACAAATCACTAGGGCTACTAAACTGATACCACCTGTTATTTGTAACAGTAAGTTCCAATCGCTTAAAGCAAATGCAATAATTATTGCAAGTATTGAAAGTGTACATCCTGCAAGTAAATATCCCATTTACATCCCCCCATAATTAAATGTATACACCCCTTAATAACAGTATAACCAACCTCCCGATATTTGGAAAATCATTTCATTCGTTAATAAAGGCTGAATTGGTATTTATATGATTACTTAGTGGATTTTTGGTATAATTTAGGTAATGTAATTAAGGTAAAAATCAATTTGGGGAATTTATTTTTGCTAGGGGATCTTGTTTATAGGGGGAGATGGAATGAAGTACTTTTTATTATTTATTGGAATGTTAATAATAGTTATTAGATTTCATTGGTATGTTCGTAATAAAAAAATTAAATGTAATTTATTGAGATATAGTGTATTTAGTATTGTATCTAGTTTGATTTTAGCTATTCTTCACATGAATGCGTACGATATGTTTGATGATGGAGTTATTAGTAAAGATGAGTGGGTTAGTCTATCAGCCTATTTTACTGCTTATATGTTGATCGCTATTTTTTATCCGATTTTGAGAAATACGATTGACAAGAATAGTAATTAACTGAAAGCCACAGATGTAAAACTGTTTATTAGACTAGGGGGCTCTAAAATGACAAAAAAGATTAACAGTAATGTCTTTTTTGTTGAAGTTATGAATCTACAGGGGTCAGATTTGTAAGGGGAGGGAATAAATTTGAAAGTTATTATAAGTATTTTTATATATCTAATAATTCTTTTTGCAGCTGCAACATTGTTATTTATTTCGTTGAATTCAATATGGGAAACTAGTGAACCGATGATTGCTTATCTATTATCTTTAATAATTATTTATTTTATTTTGAACACAATTGGTGATATTAGTAAACGTGATAAGGGAATCTGATATTCAATTAGTTGAAAACGATGAAAAATGTTTTTTCTATAATAAGCGCAGATAAAATCTTGTAAAAAGAACGTAACGGAGGAAAGAACTAACAAGGAGATTAATACCCTTTGTCAGCATAAGGGAAGTAGCATAATTTTTTGTAATTAACCATAGGGGATATATGGAGATGACAAAATTCACTTTTTGGGGGGAGATTGTTTGAAGAAATTAATTGTTTTATTAGTAACAATAATGCTTTTAACAGCTTGTTCAGAAACGACTAATGGTTATAAGTTTAATGGAGAAAGTGAACATTGGGAAGCGGAATACTCCTATAATGAAAAAGTGAAATGGATGGGTGAGGATACAGATAGTTATGAGTTCAAATTGCAATATAAAGATTCTTTAGAAGAGATGTCATCATTACAAAAAATTGAGTACTGTTTTGAAACTCATATTAAGAAAGTGTGTGAATCTGAAGAGTACACAGAACCTCCATCAACAGTAATATTTACGGGGAGTTCAAAAGGTGGGGCAAAAGTGTACGAAGATGAAGTGATAAAAGTTAAAGTAAAATGGGATGACTTTGAAGAATCATTTGAACTTCATAATAATAGTAAGTAACTATTTTTAACGGACTGTGCGATTGTTAAGCAAATAGCAATCGCTTTTTGTGTTATTAAAGATGGATAGATAATAGCATTTAGGGCACTTTACTTTAAAAAAGGAGAAACCTAAATGAAAAATCCATTATTAAATAATTTAAATATGTTAATAATTTTGTGCAGTCTTTCATTGTTATTTGTAAATCCTGTTTACTCGCAAACTACACCTTCAGGTAAAGCAGAATATTTATATCCTTCAAACAAGGAAAAAGTTTTTGATGAAACTGTAGATGAATTTTACCAAGCATTAAGAATCTTAAAATATCCAGTACATCAGAAGTGGTATCAAAAGTATAAGCAAGAGAGTGAGGAACAACAAAGACATATGGATACTGTTCTTTTTAAAGAAATGCCTGATGCAACAGTAAATATTAGAAAAAAGTTATTGTTTAGTGAGGTAGAAGGATTAAATTATATAACTTGGGATGGTTATATTCTTCGTACCTACCCTGATATAGATATTAATTACCATCAAACAGTTAGCCCCGATAGGCAAATATATTTCTTTTATTCCTTTAAAGACACAGATAAAGAATTTAGAGGGAGATATGCAATTTATGATGTTGAAACAAAAGAAATCTTAGCAGCTGGAAATACTTATATGCCAAAGTCTTCTATGTACAAGTAATATTTTCGATAAAGCGTATTGAAAATACTCAATTCCATTAGGGATTGGGTTTTTTCATTTTTAACCCAATTTAAAGGTTAATTTAACAAAATATTAAAAAATATGGTATTGTGATATTGAAGGAAAATTATAGGAATTTTATCACCAAGAGTTGGAAAAATAATTTGGGGGTTGCTTATGAAATATCTTAAAAAATTTACTTTTTGGTTACCTCTTTTAAGTTTGGCACTCATTGTATTTGAGTTGATATTTCAACCAGTAAAACATCCTTGGATGGCGATTGACCCAATATACACATTTTTATACTCATATTTACACTCTGTACTGCCAGATAACCAAAGTATAATTTTTGCTTTAGGGTTACATTTTCTATTAGCCATATTATACGGGTTACTTTTAGATAGATATTTACCGAAACTCAGAGAAAAATTGATTTAATTAGATCAGTATGAATCAGGAGATTATAAATTAACAGATTAATAATTAATGAAGGTGATTTTATGTTTGGAACATTCTTTAGTTATTTTATTATCTTTTTTATTATTGCGAGAATTATTAGTCATACAGCTAAGATAAATTGGATGCCAACATTAAAAACAACACCAAAACATGATGCAATATTATCATTAATTTTTTCTTTAATTGTTGTTGGTGTATTAACACTTAGTGGCTTTAGTTAAAGTGCTGAAACCTAATCAATTTTATGGTGACTAATCAAAAAAGGGGGTTATAGTATTTTAAAAAATAATTTTTTACTACTCTCACTTTTAGTTATATTTTTGGGAGGATGTTCAAACAGTATTTTTGAAAATGAGACTAAGATTACAAGTATTGAGATTTTGAAATTCGAAAGTACTTCACCAAGTCCAGAAGAATTTAGAGAGCAAGTAGGTGAGGTTATTTCAGTAATTAATTCGAATGAGGAAATAAAGCGAATTATTAATTCCATTGAAAGAGCTAAACAAGAAAGTACCGAAAGCATGAATATCGCATTGCCAAATTATTTAATGATATTTAAAGAAAACGAAGATGTAATATTAACCCTTGGCTACTATCCCAATATTAGTAATGAAAATGATGAATTTCTTGATTTAGATCAAGAGAAAATTTATAAAACTAAGGCATTGAACTTACTGAACTAAATGAGAGGTTAGTTGAACAATCTGGCGCTATTGTTGTGTAATACAAGGAGGATTTCATGAAAAGAATTTTTCTATTTGTATTTTTAGGTGTAGGGTTTATTTTAACCGGGTGTTCTAATGATTTAGACAATGATATTACAAATGAACTGAAAATAGGTGTTATAGGTAAAATACCTAATATAATAGAAGATAATGTAGAATTTATTCCTGCAACATTTAACGATATCACTGCTAACCACCAATATGATGCATTTTTTATTATGGAAGATTCTTTAAGCGAAGCAGCTGAAATCGAAAAAATTAACAGATTTAAAGAAAGTAAAAGTTATATTTTTTTCGTTGGTTCCAAAGCGCATTATTTTCCTTTTATAGAACATGCGAACTCAGTTACGTATGAAGAATATTCGAAAAGAATTAATGATCATCAATCGTATATTTCGGGAATTCGCTATGTAAATGATGTGGGAGAATTTGTTGGGTACACAGCTAATTTACAATCATTTAATGAGAAAGATAAGTTAGAAGCGTATTTAACAACATTTGAATATATTAATAAAAATAAATAGTGCCGAAAAAGCATTTATTAAACAAAACTCGATTCCATTAGGGATTGAGTTTTGTTTCTTTTTATCCAGAAAATAAGGGTGATTTAACAAAATATTGAAAAATATGGTATCGTTATATATATAGATTCGTGAAGCTCATAATTCGACTATTCTGGATACTTTACGAGGAGGTAATTGTAAATGAATTTTACTGGGGATCAAGTAGCAATAATAGGTTCATTGTTTACTATTATACCAATTTTATTAGTAGCTTTACTAATCAGATGGGTTCGAATCATACGGGTAAATAGTGAAATTCAAATCGAACAAAACAAAGAGATCATTGCTTTACTAAAAGAACTGAATATGAATAATGAAGGCAAATGAAGTCTTCTTCTTCAACTGCAGGGGCAGGTTAATTCAATAAAGGAGAGACAAAAATATGGCAATCAGCTTCGTTCTATTGGCTATAATAGTTTTTCTTTTCGGAATTCTTACTCCAGTAACGGTCAATGTTAAAAGTTAAGTTATCATTACAAATAGTAAAATAGCCTTTTTAAATAGGGTTCTTTTATTCATGATACTAGCTGTCAATCGAGGCAGCATTTTATTGCAGTAACGAAGGCGTTGATCCGAGAAGGATAAATGTCTTTTTTATTGTACTTATTGAAATACCGGGATAGATTAGAGTGAAATTATCGCTTAAATAAAGCAACCCGTTCTAAGATAGAACGGGTTAACTTTTCCTGAGATTAAAATTCATTTGATATGACTTCATCTGCCAGCTATGTTGAGTCTTTCTCCATCCATAAAACTGCATCTCTTTTATTCATCATATAAATCATTTTAATTACCACCTTTCATGTTTTTTTTATAAACAAAATTAAAACTGACGGAAATAATTTTCTATTTTTCTTCGGTTCTCTTCAAAGATTTTCTTTACATTTTCATTATGAAGTGCTTTCTCAAGAGAGAACTCACGTTTTGTAATAGTGATTTTTAGAGAAAAAATATTAAGTGTCATATAGTAACACCTCCTTAAATAAACAAAAATTAATAATGGCGAATAAAGTTACCTACCTTACTTCGGTTCTCTTCAAAGATTTTAATCGCATTTTCATTATGAAGAGCTTTTTCTAGAGAGAATTCACGTTTTGTAATAGTGATCTTTAGTGAAAAAATGTTTAGTGTCATATTGTTACACCTCCTTAAATAAACAAAATTAATAATGGCGTATAAAGTTTTTTACCTTACTACGGTTCTCTTCAAAGAATCTTATCGCCTTTTCATTTTGAAGAGCTTTCTCAAGAGAGAACTCACGTTTTGTAATAGTGATCCTGAAAGAAAAAATGTTTACTGTCATTTAATAACACCTCCTTAAATTACCCAGAAAATGAAAAAACCGCAGAGAGAAGACTCCCTACGGCAAAATGGCACAAAAAGGCACAAAAATACCGCAGGGCACAATTCTCCCTGCGGTATGGGTATGCTTAATTATAAAAAAACCTTAAGCGATCCATTCCGATCTGGTCGAATGTGTGTGTTTCATATTTAATGAAGTTGTAACTACTAGTGAAATATTAACGATAATGATCATTTCATTCGACCTCCTTAAGAATTTTTTGGTTACTTTGTAAGTATATACATCTTCAAGTTGTTTGTAAACATTTTTTACCAAGATTTTTTAATTATTCCAATGTATACAATTTAAAGGTAAAGATAAAGGAAACAAGGGACATTGGGGACTTTCACAAGATGTATTAGATCAGTTTGATAAAGATATGCAGACACATACTTATGATGAGCGAAATAATTTAATGGATTGGTTAATGGCTAATCAGCTCATGAAAGATAAGAAGTTAATAGCATTGATGGAGTCATGGGAAAACAGTCCATCTGCTCTTCAAAGACGAGCTTTCTGGTACTATCAAGGGCGTTTGAGATGGACTGGACAAACACCGCCTGATAACACCGAATACTTACTATCTCAGATAGAAGCTAATATTGCGCAGGAAGAACCAGAAGTTCAATGGGCTATGAATTTCAACGCATGCTGGATTGGTGTTTATGATGAAAAGTATCGTGAACGTTGTATCAAGATTGGTGAGAAAACTGGCCTTTACAAAGATGAAAAAGTACCACGAGGGTGTACACCAAGCTATATACCGGAGTTCATTAAGATTGAGGTTAATAAACGAAAATAAAATATTTGCCTAGATAATGAGTTGTTTATTCCTTTAGTGTAAATAATAAAATTAAATCATTCAATTAGCCTCCACCTAATTTGATGGAGGCTTTAATCATTTTAGCTTTATTGGCGCTTCTTCGTTTTCTTATTATTAAGTTTCTGTACCTCTGTCAAGGGTTCATTTGCAAATTCATGATCAAACTCCCTTGATAAGTTCTTTCTTACTGCAAGCTTATCACTAACTGTATTACTTACATTACTCTTTCTGTTTTTAGTCACAAAAGCCACCTCCATGATTTTAGTTTGCCACGTGGTGTCCTTAGTATGCATTTTAAACTTTGGGTAATTGTATTGTGTTGTCGTTGTTTGGCAACAAGTAAAATATAAATTTTAACATCAAAAAGTTGTTGATGTATAAATGCTAACTTAAGAATGTACAGTATTGATTGTTTAAGTATGTACAGTTTCGACAATAAGATACATAATATTCCTGAGGTGGGATGTTATGTATATGCAAATTAACGTAAATACAAATATTGAAATTAACACTC
>NZ_JBMIRP010000075.1:0-6694 GCF_049202975.1 Ureibacillus sp. MALMAid1270
TCACCCGTCCGCCGCTAACCTTTCAAAGCAAGCTTTAAAAGGTCCGCTCGACTTGCATGTATTAGGCACGCCGCCAGCGTTCGTCCTGAGCCAGGATCAAACTCTCCATAAAAGAAAATTTGATAAAGCTCAAATTTTTGCTGGCATCTTTATGATGTCCATAATTGTGTTTCTATTAAGAAACGTTTAATTCATTAACGTTTTGTTGTTCAGTTTTCAAGGTTCATTTTCTATCACTTTATCAGTGACAGGAATTTAATTATATCAGAATAACTTCTATTCGTCAACAATCTTTTTTTATTAAATCTATCATTCACTTTTTCAAACGACTTAAGACTTATTATATCAAGTTATCACTTGAATTGTCAACATTTTTTTCTTATCCACTTTAAGAATGTTTGTTTCTCGTAAGAATTCAACTTCTTAAATGCGGTAGACTATTATTATATCACAATAATATGTGTTGTCAACAAAATTGTTGGATTAAAATGTTTTGCATTCACTTTTTGAAACAACTTTTATATAGTATCAACAATCTAGTCTCCTGTCAATTAAAAATATAAACTTTCTAACGAAGATATTGTTTAGTGTGTAATTTATTTATTCACAATGGGTTTCTTCTTATAGAATATGAATCTCAAGGTTTATTTGAATACTTAGATTTACTAAAGACAGCCTATAAACTAAATGGTATAATTTTCTAAATTCATACGAAGGGCGGTTGTACAATGGATATGTTCGCTGCTATTGGGACCATGGGGATTTGGATAGGGATATTCTCTTCCATTATGTTTGTTTTGTGTTTATTTTTTGTTCTTACGTACTTCGAACATTTGAAATATGGGGATGATCAACAAATGAGGCAATCTAAATTTCTAGCCGTTTTAACGTTAGTGTTGGCATTACTGGTACCAGCGTTTTATCAGTTATTTTTATTAAACCAAATGAGTTATTGATTTCCCTTACTCAACAATCTACAGCCACTAAACAAAAAAGCAGCATGTCAATCACACGCTGCTTTCTTTTATTATAAGATTATCCCCCTAATACCGTGCCTCACTTAGTACCACTGGCGATCTTTCAAATTTATCTCGTACTAAATAGATTAATAAAAACATAAATAACGAGACTATATAACTGACAGCTTCTATCATGAATGTAGATGATAGCGCTTGTGTTTCAAGTATACCCCCACCAGAACTTCTAAGGGTGCCGTTGAAGATTCCGTAACAAACAATTAATCCCCAGTGAATGCCTGTTGTTAGCCAAAGAGAACCAGTTTTATAGATTGCAAATGTAAGTGATAAGCCAATGACTAGAGAAAATAGAATGTTCGATAGGCTGATTCCTTCATTCCACGAATCATCTAGTGCATAAATGGTGATAGAGATGAGAAAGATCCATTTTATTGAGATTTTGCCTCTTAAATGGTCCGAAAACATATCCTGGAACAATAATATCGTTTAAAAACGAACCGATGAAAAACGTTAGTAGAATCATGATGAATGATAATATCAGTTGTGGAAACGGTTGAACTCCAGTAATAGTAAACTCTTGTAGGTAATTACGAATGGCATAACCGACTAGCCAAAATGTGAAGCCAATAAGAAATTTTAGCGTCAAATTTTTAACCCATCTAGAGTGAAAGCTGATCCCAATTTGTTTATACTCTTTTAACTGGGTGAGTAGTAGAATTCCTTTCAATAACGGGAAAAATAATAGAACTAATAAAATCTGTATCCAAAGAGCACTTGCTTTTGCGATTCCTATATTTAGGTACACATCTAATACAATAAAGCCTACTATTACTTTCAAATAATACCCCATACATTTCCCCTAGTCTTTTTACTCAGGAAAAAACTAGGTGATGCATAGTTAAATTTATTTATGGAACTTATACATACAAAAAGAGTGCCCCCCCACTTCTCAGAGTCACCCTTTTCATTTCCCTAATTACTTTCAAAAATTTTATAAAGCAAGTTGTTTTTCTTCGCATAGTACATTGCCGTATCTGCGTTACTTAGGCGAGAATCCATACCACCATCGTTTTGCGCACTCAGCACCACGCCAAAACTTGCCGTTACTTGTACAACGTTATTGGATAGATAAATTGGTTTTTTAAGGTTTTCATCCATTGTGTGAATGACTTTTACTACCTCTTCAATGCTCTTATCACCTGGAAGCAATACAGTGAATTCATCCCCACCTATTCGATAAACTCTTCCGACAGGATCGAGTACACCACTTAATCGAGATGATACTTTCATGAGAACCATATCGCCAGCTTGGTGGCCAAGTGTGTCGTTTACTGGTTTTAGCCCATGCAAATCTAAATACATAATGGAAAATGGGGTATCTTTTTTTAAGACTTCTTCTAAATCAATTTGGAATTTTAGTCGGTTAGGTAAATCCGTTAGGGTGTCATGGTATGCACGATATCGAACCAAATCTTCTTCTTTCTTTTTCTCTGTCACATCCCAAAAGACTATTTGAACAGCGGATTCTCCATTGGACTGTATAGGGATCCCATTTACTTCCACGTCAATTTCTTTGCCATCTAGGCGAATAAATTTTTCGTAGACAGTTGGTGCAATCTCACCACTCTCAATACTTTCATCCCGCTTTGAAGCAATTTTTTGATAATCAGGGTGAATGAGTTGATAAATACTACGACCAATTAGTTCATCGGCATTTTGTGCACCCAACAATTGAATGGCCATCGAATTCGCAAATTGAATAATCCGATTTTGATACAACAATATACCTAAAGGTGAGTATTCTATCAACATACGATAACGTTCTTCGCTTTCTTTTAAAGCCTTTTGGACTTTTTTCCGCTCCGTAATATCTCGATAGCTTACCATAATGGCTTTTTTATTCATATACATTATCGGAATGGCGGAAAGAATTGCATCTTTCGGTTCCCCACTTTTGCTACGTATTTTTAAATCGAAATTATGGTATGGCTCACCATCTTCTAAAATTCCTTTGATGATTTCTCGAGCAAATTCCATATGATCGGGATGAATAAACTCCTCAATTGAGGATCCATTAACCCCTTCTAAAGAAGTTCCTACAAGATTTGCTGCAGAGGGATTGGCAAAGAGAATGGTCTCTCCATCATGAACAATAACTGGATCTGGTATATGGGTTATTAGAGTATTCAACCTCTCTTCACTTTCCATTAGTTTGAGTTCTAGCTGTTTTCTTTCGGTGATATCTTGGACTTGGGCGATAATAAATAAAGCCTCTCCTCCATCTTTCACTATGGAAACCGAAATTAGCTCCCACTTCAAGTCTCCATTTTTGTGAAAATACCTTATTTCAATTTCATACGATTCTTTTTTACCTTCTATTAACTGTTGCATAAGTTTGGTTTCTTCTTCAAAATCATCTGGATGGGAAATATCACGAAACGTTACGGTCGTAAGTAGTTCCTCTTCTGTATAGCCAGTCATCTTCGATAAAGACGGATTCACTTTCAAACATTGCCCTTCAAGGGATAAAATCGCCATTCCAATAGGCGAATAATAGAAAGCTCGTTCAAACTGTTCGATAAAATTTATCATATCGCACCCTCAACATGGGACATTGGGGACAGTCTTTCTGTCCCATTTTTCACCAGGGTAGGGGAAATTCGCCCTTGCCGCACTCCCAGTTCCGATTGGGACACTTTTACTGTCCCCGTTGTCCCTGCACTTTTCCCCAACAGTTTTTTATTAAACTAGCTTCTCCTCTCTGAGCTTCATTTATTCCATGTGCACAATGGAGTCGACTAAAAAGTTAGCGGTATTTTGAACGCAGGGGCTAATTGAAAGAAGAGCTAGCATCTTTATAGCTGCCAGCTCCCTCTATTCCCATCGAAAATTAACCTAACTTTCTTTCACTCGTTTTATTGTTTACTCGTTGATTTCTACGCTCAAGGCTATGCTTCATTAAACTCTGACTCTTCTCAACTAGTAACATGACAAATTCATAAGTCTCATAGTTCGCTTGAATATCTAGCGTCTCTTCATTCGTATGTTCATTTTCGTAACCAGCAGAAAGGTTCACACTATTAATGCCCTGTTCTGCCCAGATTCGCGTATCGCTACTACCGCTAGCAACTGTTTGCCAACGACCCGGATGGCTGATTCTACCGATTCTTTCTACTTGTCTCGCAAACTCATTCGAGCAAAATGGAATATACCCCCCACAAGATGTCACGATATCCCCCGTGCCACGACGATCCACAACAAATGCCATATCCACATCCCAAAGGAATGATTTTGCCACTCGACTTGCACCGCGCAGCCCAATTTCTTCTTCCACTGTGAAAATAAATTTAATCGTTCCATTAAAGTCTGTGTTATGGATTGTTTTTGCCACTGCCAAAGCAATACAAACTCCCGCACGGTCATCCGCACCTAGTGCCCCTTCACTTGAAGACCAAATGTTGCCGTTCTTCAAAATCTCGTGCCCTTCCACAAAATCATAGACTGTATCTAAATGTGCATTGATTAATACCGTTGGGCCATTCCCTTTCTTAATTTGCGCCAGCACATTTCCGTAATAATCGACTTCAAAGTGGTCGACAAGCGGTTTTAGGTAATGAATTACATAATCGCGAATTGCTTCTTCTTGTCCGCTCACACCATAAATTGAAAGCAAGTCTTCTAATAATTGATAGTATTCATTTTCTAACATTAATGGGTTCTTTTTATTCACCAAATCATCTGCCGCACTTTCCGATAATCCCGCTAAAGCTCCAGCATACTTCGGAAGTTCAATGCGATCCTTTAAGATTGTTAAACCTCGGTTTTCCATCCTGCAAGTTAAGCCGACGTGTTCTAATAGAAGTTTTGCTTTTCTTGTATCACTGACAGTTGCAAAATAGATTTGCGGATGGCGGCGATCATGGCCATCACAGCTATAAGTTGTAGGGCATCCTAAACGATTCAATTGCATTACTAATCCGCGCACATAAATGTCTACCGTGTGGATGGCTAATTCATTTGGATGAAATAAACTCTCACCTGTCGATTCGAAGAAACTTTCTAGTATGTTAATAAATTCTTCTTCCGCCATTTCGCCAGCAAGATTAATTCCGCATTCCCATAAAGCTTCCATGACATGTTGGAAATGTTGTTGATTTGCTGTGTTAGGGTCGGTGAAGCTTAAGCCTTTTTCAGTTTCCTTCACCATCATTCCGTATGCCACCATTAAATCCACTACTGATAATTTTTTCATTCAAATCCGCTCCTTTAGTTGTGTGATCCGCTTATATTTGCGGTATATGTAAGTTATAGCACGGTGCCCCGGACAATATTGTCCGCGCCCGGTATATCAACGTTCTCAAGGATTCTGCGAATAAAAAAACAGCAAACCCTAGGCGAGTTTGCTGCCTTCATTTTATGCTTCTTCGTCAATATTTAATGGAGTGAAATCAAATTCATTTGCTTCGCGATAAATATAGATATAGTTTTCCGGAACAAGTTTGATTTTCGGAACTTCCGGATTGGTGCGGTCTACAGTAAATAATGAATTGTAATCCGTTCTAACCTCATGCATATATTCATTAATGCGGCGAATATTTCTTTCAATTGTACTCAGAGTATACCTTCCTTCTACCGCAGTTTGAACATCGGGAACTGTTGTTACTCCACGTTTATTAGCATTTTGCAAAATAAGGTGCGTTAATTTTGAGTAAGCCGGAGTAAAAGTTTTCGACTGCCACTCCCCTAACTTTAAGAAAGTGGGTCCTTCAACTTCACTAATTAATAAACACTTTTCATCTAGAGTATCTTTATATCTCAAATATTCGGTAAGTGAAATCGTATGTTTCTCACCATTTACAATAGCAAAGTACTGCTCGCGTTCGTTCATTAACATGAGTAATGCTTTCTCCATTGTGCGCCCTTCGGTATCAAGCATTTCGAAATTTTTATCCGATTTACTTAATTCTTCTAAACTACTTTTTAACAACTGGCCGCCACAAAATCCAATATACATATGAACTTTCACTTGTTGTGCTTCAGAAAGCGGCAATGTGCAATTCAGCTTTTTATTGATCCGCTGGGCTTCTTCAAAATACCGTACTGCTTTGGAGTAGTTTAGTTCTTCCATTTGAAAATAACCATAGCGATAACGAACGACCGCATTTAGCGGCTCATCTCTCATAATTTGACGAAACTTAAGCTCGAGTTCTTTCTTCTTTTTCTCGATAAAAGGGCGTTCGTGAGTTTGAGAATCTTGAGTGAAAATACGTTCACGCAAAGAGCGACTGTTCGGACCCACTTTTCTGAAGTACTCCTGCTTCGAACGTTGCAATCTACGCATTCGCTCTTCCGCAAGTTTGTCATCCCAATCTTTCGTCGCCGCTTCAAGCTCACTAATCACTTCCTGAAAAGGGTGTTCCTCGCTAGATTCAATTCCCAATTGCTCACACAAACGTTCATAAACGCGTTTAAACTTTTCAATATCTTTATTCATTGGGGCCTCCTAATTGGGTAGTGGGACATCAGGGACATCGGGGACAGTAAAAGTGTCCCACGGTTCGATTGGGACACTTTTACTGTCCGAAGGCACTGAAAAAGTGAACTTTTTTCGATTTAGATTATCATATTTAGGCGCATAAATACCTAAATTTGGTATTTCCCTTTACTTGTTTAAGAATTTTAACAATATGATTGAATTTTGCCTGCTTTTTAGAGGA
>NZ_JBMIRP010000076.1:0-37848 GCF_049202975.1 Ureibacillus sp. MALMAid1270
TAACGGATGAAGCAGCGTTAGATGCGTTGATGCCTTGGTCAGAAGCAATTCCGACCAACTGTCACGTACCTAAACGAACTACATAGATAGCATAACAATAGCGCCCCCTGAAAACCAGGTGGGCGCTATTTGACGCTTACAAAGAAACGATAAAAAATATTAAAATTAAAGGGGATTTAGTGAAAAGTTTACTTAAACTTGCTATCCCTTCTAGTATTAGTATGGTTGCAATCTCATTAGCAGGGATTGCTGTTATATACTTTGTAAATAGTTATGGGTCAAATGCGACTGCATCTTATGGAATAGTGAACCAAATTGCAAGTTACGTTCAAATTCCTGGTATGTCAGTGGCAATCGCAATTTCAGTATTCGTTGCACAAGCAATTGGTGCAGGTAGACAAGAAGACTTAAAAAGGATTACAGCTTTGGGTTTAAAGTTAAGCTACACATTTGGTGGAATTCTTGTTATTCTCGTTTACTTGTTTGCTGAGCCAATACTAAGATTGTTCTTAACTAGTCCTGAAACAATTTCTATGGCGAAGGGACTTATGTATATATCATTCTGGAGTTATTTATTGTTAGCGCATGTTCAAGCAATCTCTTCAACGATGCGTGCAACGGGAAAGGTACTTTGGCCAACTGTTATTTTAATTTCAACAATCTGGGTGATTGAAGTACCAGCTGCTTATCTTTTATCAACATATACACCACTTGGTATCAATGGAATATGGCTTGCTTATCCAATTTCGTTTGGTATTAATTTAGCTATACAATATTGGTATTATCACTTTGTTTGGAAGAAGAAAACAATTAAGGCTTTAGTGCCTAGTGCGAGCGTAACCGAATAGAACGTTGAGAAAAGGACTTCTTAATTGAAGTCCTTTTTAGTTGTATTATTTTTCTAGACCATCAATAAATGCTTCAATTTCTTCCTGAGTTTTACGATCTTTACTTACAAAACGACCAATTTCTTGACCGTTATTATATGCAACAAAGCTTGGAATTCCGAAAATATCTAACTCAACACATAAATCGATAAATTGATCTCTGTCAATTTTAACAAATGTATAATCTGGATAGTTTGCTTCAATGGCAGGTAAAGAAGGGTCTATAAATCGGCAATCTCCACACCAATCAGCAGAGAACATAAAAATAACTCGCTCTGCATTTTTATATTGTTCGAATTGTTCTGTTGACTGTAAAAGTTCCACAGCATTTCCTCCAATCAGTTTTCCTCTATTTTTCTTATCCTAACACAAAAAACGATGAAAGGAAAAATGTCTGTTTTATCTATTAATGACGCTTTCAATATCTAGTTTCACCATTTGTATTTGTAATCATCACTCATGGTTTAAAAAAATCCGGTTATTCTAAATATGAATGAAAGGAGGTTTATTTATTGAATCGGAAAGTTATTCCCTTTTTGGCTTTTATCATGTTGTGGAGCATGATTTTTTCCTCAGATACTTTAGCGAATACACAACAACAACCTTCAAGGGAAGAAATTATGCTCAAGCGCATGGATTACTATGCAAAATACCATGATATGTTTGTTCCTTGGTATTATTTGGCTGCAATTGACCAATATGAACGTAATATTCAAGCGGTTCGAAAAGACATCCCTAAAAGAGAAGGAATCGTTGCATTACAGTTTTCTAAGGAATATTGGGTGGGTGCGTTAAATCCCAATCCCGATGATACATCAATCGCATCAATTCAATATTTTAATGGAATGGGTCTAGATGGAGATGGAGACGGTAAAGCAGATTTAGTTAATGATGATGATGTAATGTTTACGATGAAGAATCATTTAAGTCAATATGGGCCAGGTGAAGATAATTTTAAAATAGCCTTAGGGGAATATTACAAAAATGAGAAAGTGGTTACTCAAATTATATCCATCGCAAAACTATATAAACATTTCAACACAATTGATTTAGATACCCATGTTTTCCCTGTACCAGTTCGTGGATTTAATTATAGTTATCGTGGAACTTGGGGGGCAAGCAGAGGTTGGGGCGGAAGACGTATACATGAAGGTACTGATATATTTGCGGGCTATGGCACACCTGTTGTTTCTACATCCTATGGTGTTATAGAAGTTATGGGGTGGAATGAGTTTGGCGGATGGCGTATTGGTATTCGTGATAATCACAATACGTATCATTACTATGCACATCTTGCGTATTTCAATAAAGATTTAAAAGTGGGGGATATTGTTGAACCTGGTACTTTAATTGGTGGTGTAGGTAGCACTGGTTACGGAAAACAGGGTACATCAGGTAAATTCCCGCCACATTTACATTATGGTATGTATAAATTCAATGGGCGTACAGAGTGGGCGTTTGATCCGTACCCTTCGTTAAGACAGTGGGAAAAAGAAACAAGACAGAAGAAAAAGTAAATTGATTCAACTGGACTTTTACACTCAAGTTCAGAGAAGTAAGTCAGGTTGCTCCGAAACCTTTTGGAGTAACCTTTTTTGTGTTGTACTCACATTCAAAATAGTATAATTATGTCCCTTTTTGGAAATGACTCAATTTACTTACACCTTAAGATTACTTACACCTTAGACTTAGAAAGGCAGTGAGAGCGTTGGAAGATAAATATACTCCAAAAGAAGAACTTAAAGGCACATTATATGCAACGATTTCTTCAGGCGTATTAATGACCATTTCTTGGATAGCCGTTATTTTACTCTAATGTAATATGTATGATTTTGGGGGCTGTCCGATAAGTCCCTAAAATAAAGCAAGTGGAGAAAAATGAGTCGTTCTTCTCCACTTGCTTTTATATTTTTTTCCGGGTCCTCTGAAAGTAGCTAGCGGATGCCTGCTACTTTTAGGATATTGTGGGCTAATGCCACAATCCCGAACTCGATATGTACCTTGTCGAGCCCCCGCAAAGAAAATCGGCGGAACGACCGATTGCCCTTGATGTGGCCGAACACACTTTCTACTTCGATTTTGCGTCGAGCGTAGATAGTGGCTTTTTCCTCACATTCAAGGGCTGTTTTTGCCTTTGCTTTCATTTCTTCAAAGACGGTATTCCAGTGAACCTGACGGTTCCCCTTTGCCTTCGTACATTGTGCTTTCAATGGGCAATCCGTACAATCCTCACATTCGTATATCTTAAAGCTTTGTTCATAACCGGATCGATTCTTCTTATTTTGATATTTCTTAAATGGTACTTTTCTTCCATTCGGGCAAATGAAATAATCGTCTTGTTCTAAGTAAGTCCAGTTTTTAGCGTTCTTGATATCATTCTTATATTTACGTGTCTTTTCTTGTATGTACGAACCATAAGGGATTAGAAAATCAAACTTTTGTTCTTTCTCATCCCCAACCGCATAGACATAATTTTCTTCACTCCCATATCCTGCATCGGCAATGACTGTTTTAGGCATCGGTAAGGAAGTGGAAGAAAGCTTCTCTAGATGTGGAATAAAGCAACGCGTGTCTGTTGGTCGTTGATGAATGGTATAATACAAGATAAACTGATTTTCCGTTCCCATTTGCACGTTATATCCTGCCTTCAGCTGACCATTTTTCATATGATCTTCTTTCATGCGCATGAAGGTGGCATCTTTGTCCGTTTTGGAATAGCTGTTACGATCTCCAAAGATTTCGTTCTGCTCCTTGTATTTTGCGATCCTCGGTAAGAAATTTTCGCGAATCAGCTTCAAGGATTTCTTTAATTGACCGCGTTGTTTTCGGATTTCCTTACGGGTATTTGTATCGGGTTCATTCTCCATTTTCTCTGTTAATTCTTCTACTTTTTCTTCTATTTCTTTCGCGACTGTTTCTAAATCAGATTCGGAGACTTCTGTTATTTGTTTATCTTCCTTTGGTTCAGTCCCGGCTTCTAATTGTGTTAATTCATGAATATGCTGCAGAGTTTCTTGAATCTTCTCCCTTAACTTCGCTTCAAATTTTTCAGTGGCTTTTTTCCATACAAAAGAATACTTGTTGGCATCAGCTTCGATCTTCGTACCATCTAAAAAGTAGTTTTCCATCGTGATGTACTTATCTTCAATCAATTTCAAAATCATGGCTTCGAATAACTCGTCCATCAAGTCCTTCAACCTTTCACCACGAAACTCATTAATCGTACGGAAATCAGGTTGTTGACCAGCTGCCAACCAAATGGCTGGAAGGCTTTCTTTGATGAGAGTTTCAATTCGTCGGCAAGAGTACACCTTTTGGGAGTAGCCAAACAAGATGATTTTAAGCATCATTTTAGGATGGAAGGAGCTTCGGCCGCCACCTTTATAATGAGAAAATAAATGTTCATCTGGCACAGCTTCCACCATTTCATCCACCACACGTGCTACATGATTTTCGGGAATAAGAGCTTCTATATCAAAGATCGGTAGTATTTGGCGGTTGTCATAGGGTTTGAAGGTAGGAGCTAGTTGTCTTTTTCGGGGTTCTTTTTCCTCTATCTCTGGAAGAAGTGTCATTTGCGTGTTATAATTTTCAGTAGTAATCATTTGATTGCACATAAAAAATCGTCCTCTCTGTAATGTTGGTTTGGTCACTTACATTTTACAAGAAAAGACGATTTTTTTGTGCATTTTTTCAGAAAATATATAAAAAAGGGGCGCCAGAAAATCAGCTTTCACTGACTTTTTGGACAGCCCCCTTATTTTGTAAAATTTTTAAAAATGTATTGACAAGGGAACGAATTGTATGTTAAATTTATCTCGAATTAAAGATAATGTACTTCGAACTAAATGTAAGTGACATGTATATTATCTATATGTTTTGTAGCTTTTTCGAAAGTTGTTATTTAAACTGCTTTCAAATTTTTAGTAAATATATCTCGAATTCGAGAAGTAAAAATTATAAATAAATGGAGGAATTTAAAATGGCTAAATTTACAGTGGATCAATCTCACTCACAAGTTGGTTTTGAAGTAAAACACATGATGGTATCAAAAGTGAAAGGACAATTTGATGCTTATACTGCTGAAGTAGAAGCAGAAAACCTAGAAGACCTAACAACTGCTCAAATCGCTTTCTCATTTGATGTTGCAAGCATCAATACTCGTAGTGTAGATCGCGACAATCACTTAAAATCAGCAGATTTCTTTGATGTTGAAAAATACCCAACAATCACATTCAAATCAACAAACATCACTAAAGATGGAGACGACTACAAAGTAACTGGTGATTTAACAATTAAAGATGTAACGAAACCAGTAACTTTCGACGTTGAATTCGGTGGAAAAGGTAAAAACCCATGGGGCGTTGATGTATACGGTTTTGAAGCAGAAGCAAAAATTAACCGTGAAGAATTCGGATTAACTTGGAATGCTGCTTTAGAAACTGGTGGCGTGCTTGTTGGTAAAGACATCAAAATCAAAGTTGAATTAGAAGTAAACCCAGCTGCATAATATTCAAGAGAAAGTCAATTGATACATTTTGTGTTAATTGACTTTTTTTATTGGTGTTCGGTGAATGTTTGACAAGTGGATCAATAGATGATATCATTATCTCGAATTAGAGATAAATAAATTCGGATGAATTTTAATTTATTTTTAGTTCATAATTAAATCGTGAGACATGAAATACTAGGGTAGTAAAAAGCTATCTTTCTTTTTTAACTATATATCTCGAATTCGAGATAATGAACAGTATGGAGGAACTTAAAATGAATCAATTAAAAGGTTTACACCACGTAACAGCAATTACAAGCAGTGCGGAAAAAATATACGAGTTTTTCACTTATACATTAGGTTTGAGATTAGTAAAGAAAACAGTGAACCAAGATGATATACAAACATATCATTTATATTTCACGGATGATGTTGGTAGCCCAGGGACAGATATGACATTCTTTGATTTCCCAGGAATACCTAAAGGAATTCATGGAACAAATGAAATTTCTAGAACTTCATTCCGTGTACCAAATGATACAGCGTTAGATTATTGGTTAAAGCGTTTTAACCGTTTAGGCGTAAAAAATTCTGGAATTAAAGAACATTTTGGCAAAAAAGTATTGCCATTCGTTGATTTCGACGATCAACAATATCAGCTAATTTCAGATGAACTAAATGTTGGTGTTGCAGCTGGTATACCTTGGGAAAAAGGACCAATTCCAGTTGAGTTTGCCATTACAGGATTAGGACCAATTTTTGTTCGTACTTCATATTTAGATTACTTTAAAGAAGTGTTAACGAAAGTATTCGAAATGAGAGAAGTAGCTCAAGAAGGTTCATACTATCTTTTTGAAATGGGTGAAGGAGGAAACGGTGCGCAAGTAATCGTTGAGTAAAATACGGTACTTCCACAAGCTAGACAAGGTTTCGGTACAGTACACCATACAGCATTTCGTGTAGAAGATCGTTCAGAATTAGAAGAGTGGCAACAACGCTTAGCGAGTTTCCGATTACCAAACTCAGGGTATGTGGAAAGATATTATTTCGGCTCTTTATATTCAAATGTTGCACCATCAATATTGTTCGAACTAGCAACAGATGGTCCTGGATTCATGGGTGACGAGCCATACGAAACACTAGGTGAGAAATTATCTTTACCACCTTTCTTTGAGCCAAAACGTGAAGAAATTGAAAAATTAGTAAGACATTTTGATACAGTTCGTAGTACAAAGGTATTCGAAAAAGAATACGAATAATTAAAATAAATTCAAATCTAAAGTAAATTACTAGGAGGTAAAGACATGGCAAAACATACAACTGGGATTCACCATATAACTGCAATTGTTGGACATCCTCAAGAAAATGTAGACTTTTACGCAGGTATATTAGGGTTACGTTTAGTGAAAAAAACTGTGAACTTTGATGACCCTGGAACGTATCATTTATATTTTGGAAATGAAGGAGGTAAACCTGGTTCAATCATTACCTTCTTCCCATGGCCAAATGCATATAAAGGTAGAATAGGTGATGGTCAGGTCGGTGTAACCACTTATGTTGTTCCGGTGGGTGCACTTGAATTTTGGAAAAAGCGTTTAGAAAAATTCGATATCGAATACAGTGTTTCAGAACGATTCGGAGAAACCTACTTACAATTTGATGATCCACATGGCTTACATTTAGAAATCGTAGAACGTCAAGAAGGGGAATTGAATCCTCATGTATTCGGTAGCATTACAAAAGATGTGGCAATAAAAGGCTTTGGAGGAGCAATCCTTTACTCTAGCCGTCCAGAAGAAACAACCAAGACTTTGGTAGATATTATGGGTCTTGAAGTTGTTGGTACCGAAGGAGATATTACACGTTTTAAAGCAACAGGTGATATTGGAAATATTATTGACTTAAAAATGACTGTAGGCACAAGAGGTACAATGGGTGTTGGAACAGTACACCACATTGCATGGCGTGCAAAAGATGATGCAGATCATCTTGATTGGCAAAAACATGCTCAAAATAAGGGTATGCATGTAACGAATGTAAAGGACCGTAACTATTTCAATGCAATTTACTTCCGCGAACATGGTGAAATATTATTTGAAATCGCCACAGATCCACCAGGATTTGCACATGATGAAACTTATGGGACAATGGGGAGTCAATTAATGTTACCATCACAATATGAACATATGCGTGATTCTTTAGAGATGTTATTAATTCCTATCGAAGTGCGCCGACTAGATTAAGGAAAGGAAGTATTTGTTTGATAACGATCAATCCAAAAGATAACGGAGAACGAGATAACTATAAATTATTGATCGGTACGATTATTCCAAGACCAATTGCTTTTGTTACAACTAAATCCGACGAAGGGGTCATAAATGGTGCTCCATTTAGCTACTTCAATATCGTTTCATCTAACCCTCCAATGATATCGGTATCTATTTCGAGGAAGAATGGACAATTGAAAGATACAGCTCGAAATATTTATCAGTCAGGAGAATTTGTTGTTCATATTGTTGACCAAGAAAACGTGAAACAAATCAATGAAACGGCAGCATCATTATCACCCAATGAAAGTGAACTTGACCTTGCAAATTTAACTCAAGTAGAAAGTGATTTAATAAACGTGCCAGGTATTCAAGAGTCCAAAGTTCGATTCGAGTGTAAACTTATTAAAGCAATTCCACTTAAAGATGAAGAAAATCCAGCTAGTGATCTATTTATAGGTAAAGTGATTCTGTTTCATATTGATGAGTCCATTTATGAAGAAAACGGTAGAATTCATACAGAAAAGCTGGGAGCGATTAGTCGTTTAGCAGGTTCGGATTATGCAACGATTGGAGATATATTTACGATTGAACGACCAAAGTAAAATTAAAGGAGAGACATCCATGCAACATATATTTAAAGAAGGTACAGATAAAAATAAACCAGTTTTATTACTTTTACATGGAACTGGTGGAAATGAAAATGATTTATTACCTTTAGCAGAAATCGTAGATTCGACTGCTTCAGTTCTTAGTGTTCGAGGAAACATATTAGAAAACGGTATGCCACGATTCTTTAAACGTCTTGCTGAAGGAGTTTTTGATATCGAAGATTTGATCTTCCGTACAAATGAAATAAACCAATTTTTAGACGATGCCGCTAAACAATACGGGTTTAATCGTAATAACATAGTTGCCATTGGTTATTCAAATGGTGCCAATATTGCAGCTAGTTTACTATTCCATTATGCAGATGCATTAAAAGGTGCTATTCTTCATCACCCAATGGTACCAAGACGTGGAATTGAATTACCAAATCTAGATTCAACAAATGTATTTATCGCTGCAGGTATAAATGATCCATTATGCACAGCGCAAGAATCTGAAGAATTGAAAGCTTTACTTGAGGGAGCAGGTGCTTCTGTTGAAATTCAGTGGGAAAATAGAGGTCACCAGTTAACAATGAGTGAAGTTCAAGCGGCAAAAGCTTGGTATGATAGTAAATTTAATTAAGTTTAATAGTAAGACTACATCTGTTAATAATAGGATGTAGTTTTTTTATTAAACTTAAAAATTTCGAGTAAAGTTGAAACTATTTTTCATAAATAACCGTCTATTTAAAAATTTTGAAGGAGGGAAGTTAAGTGAGTACAGACATAGAACAGGAATTGAGCGTGCATTACTTAACCCTACTGAAACTTGCCTTTATATATGTGAAAAATAAAGAAATGGCTGAAGATATCGTGCAAGATGTTTGTGTAAGAGCAATTGAAAGCAAAGACCGATTTAGAGGAGACGCTACTTATAAAACTTACTTAATGAAAATGACGATTAATCGAAGTTATGACTATTTAAGAAGTTGGACTTATCGTCAGCAATCAGTTAAGTCTTTTGTACATCAAATATTTAACGGGGAATCCGCTGAACAGAAGCTTCTAAAAAAGGATGAGCGTGCCCAATTAGGCTATGAAGTGTTACAGCTTAAGCCAAAGTATAGAGAAGTTTTGGTTTTATATTATTACGAAGAATTAAAAATACACGAAATTGCAAGTTTGTTAGAAGTCTCAGAAAATACGGTGAAAACACGTTTGAAACGGGCAAGAGAGCAAATGAAGGAAACACTTGATATGAGAGGTGTGAATTTTGATGCATAAAGAACTTAAAGACAGTCTAAATTACATCTTCGAAAAAGAAAAATTACATGAAATCCGAAAACCAAGTTCATTCAATAGAAAACAAAAAAAATTAACAAGTTGGCTACCGACAATTGTTTCAGTAGGGATCGTATTCATTGCCATTATGATATTCTGGCCATTAGTAATGGGTCAACCGGCAAATATAGACCAGGAAAGTATTCAGCATGGATCCCATACGGAAGGATCTGAAATATTTAACTATAAAGGAGCTTATATTGGGGACGCTGCTTCAGTTGGACAAATTAGTAAGTACGGATTAGGGAGTCAATCAAACTACGGTAATGGTATACAACTGTTTACTACAGATGAGCCATATGGAATGCGTATATTCCTGTTAAAGAAAATGGATCCTTTTAAAGATGTTGAAACTATTTTCACTACAGCTTCCTATCTCTTTACGCTAGTTCGTAACATTGACTTTGTTGAGTTTGAGTATGAAGATAAAGTTTATGCAATTACGAAGCAGGATCTAGAAATAACGTTTGGCTTGGATTATTATGCATTGGAAGATGAGGAAACATTGCGTTCGATCATCTCAGAATTACTTTCAAATGAACAAACAAAACAGGTTATTCATCAATTAATAAAAGAATCAACTATAAAATAAGTATATTAAATAGAAGAAACCGTCCCCAATATAGTGGACGGTTTTATTCATTAATGTAAATTTAAGTTAAACTTTCTTCGTTCAATAGTTCATTCGACCAGTTGAGTGATTCTTTGTAAAGTTTACAAACCGTAGTCTCATCAATCTGCATGGCATTACACATTTCACTTACGATATTCCAATTTCCTTTTTCAATAGCGATGCTTAGGTCCAGTGCCAGTTTATAATCATTAACTTGACCTCTCAATGCCTCAGAAATTGCATCGTCTAATGGTAATTGGATGAGTATTTCATCCATTTCAACACCTAACAGTGCATCCATTAATGAAAACATACCTGTCATAAAATAACCAGTAGATGATAGTAAATTAGTTGTCAATTGTTTTAAAGACTCACACATTTTCGCCCGAACTAAGCTGATGCGAATAATTTCATTTGAAATTCCACGATCATAGTTTTGGTAATCTCTAACAGAAAGTATATAGATCAATTTTTGAAATTCTTGTAGTCCTAATAATACAATAGCCTGTTTAATAGATGAGATTTTAGCTTTTCGTCGAAATACGGAAGAGTTTATTAATTTTAATAACTTAAAAGATAAGGATAAATCCCTTTCAACCAATTGTGCAATAATTTCAATTTTCGCTTCAGATGTAGTTAATTCCTTTAAAACTTCTATATAAGAATAAAAATAGATTGGTATATCATGGGTAGAGACAATTACTGGCTTAGAGAAAAAGTAACCTTGAAAATAGCAATAGCCTTTATCGGCAAATGTCTCAAATTCTTGGCTTGTCTCCACTTTTTCAGCTAAAAGTTTAATATTAAATACATTCGCAGCTGACTCTATTTCTCTTAACATACTGGGCGAAGTATTTCGGATATCAACTTTTATAATATCTGCATAGTTTAATAATTGATAATAAAATGGATTATTGTGATTGAATATAAAATCGTCTAATGCAATTTTGTAACCTAATTGTTTAAGCTCTTTACATATATGTATTAACTCTTCACTTGGTTCAACAGTTTCTAAAATCTCTACAACGATATCATCTTTTGAAAAATACGTAGGTAACTTCATTGTTAATAGGTTTTCTGTAAAATTAATAAAACATAGTTTACCGTTTGAAATTTCCTCAATTCCTATATTGATGAAACTATTTATGATGACTTCAGTTGTGGCTTGATCTCCGTTGACGTCTGGAAATAAATTCACTTCGCTATTTCGATAGAGTAGTTCATAGGCAATTACATCACCAACCGTATTAAAAATTGGCTGTCTCGCAACAAAGACTTTCATATTAAGATCCTCCATGAGTATTCAACTACATTGTAAATTACTTTTTTTAGAATATGTATAAATAAGTGTAAACATTGAATAAAAAAGGTATAAGGCGTTCTAAAGTAGACTAATTATAACAGCAAATTGGAAAAAATTAAAAGTTATTGGGGGATTGTGGTTCATAAAAGAATTGCACTGATCGTAATTTAGAAAAAGATCATGTATAGGGGGAGTAGTTTGATATTTGAAACATTATTTTCAAAAGTATTTTTCATTTTATCAATTCAGCTAATCGTGACAACGATTGCATGCATGGGATTAATTCAATACTTCCGATATTTGTACCATACGAAAAAAGTAGAGTGGATTAGTGCTACGTATATTGGAAAAGGGAAAGTGGATTTACATATTGATTTTAGATATTTATCAAAGTACTTCTGGACATTATTAATTGTAAATATTGTTGTGTTTATTATTTTGTTATTTAATCAGCACAATTTTGGGTTTGCAATGACCCTATTTACAATATGGTCTATTTTGACGGGCTTACAAGTAGCCTTATCATTAGTGTCAGTTGATGAAAATTTAGGTACGATAGTGCTAGCAATAACTGCTTCCGTTACGTTCATTACGGCGCTTATTGGGTTATATTCTGGAATTGACTTTTCATTTATGGGTAAATTTCTACTTATTGCGTTAATCGTGTTAGTAGTAATCAATATTACCCGGTTATTTATTCGAATTAGCGGTACGAAAAGAAAGATCATTGCAATGTTTGGAGTTGCTTTATTTACACTGTATTTAATTTTTGATTTTAACTTAATTACTCGTTCTGAAAATACTTGGTACGAAGCGATGAATATTGCGATTAATATTTACTTAGATATCATTAATCTCTTCCTATTTTTATTAGACTTACTTTCCGCCTTTAGTAAATAAAAACTAGTCAAACAGAAAGGGCTCTTGAAAGTAATCTCTCAAGAGCCCTCTTTAGCCTTGCTATACATTATGTATGGCAAAGCCGCCTTGCCGTAGTTTATTAATAAAAAGTTTTAAACCACCACTCCTCAAAGTGGGTGTTCGCAGAAGCTTTCCTGTATATCGTCATTCACCGCAGTGTGACGCTCGCCATTCCAACTTCGATTAAAACTCCCTATTACAGTTCAAAGGTTAAAACTTAATATTTGTACGAACAACGCAGCTTTAATGTTATATTATATGATTCGATTTAGATGTGCAAGTAAGTACCTTTTATGAAAAAAGTCAACTATTTAATATCGATAAGTAATATAAAAAAGCGTGGGAATTTGTAACTAACTAAATTGAATACGGAATTTTTATTAAAAATAAAAAGCTTTCCAATATCGGAAAACTTATATGTTTACTTTATTTTATTTAATACTTCGTTTGTTAAATCAACGATATTTATTTGCGTATCTTCCTGCATCACATCTTTTAATATTTCTGTTCGGAAGTATTGTATGCTTACTTTTAGAGGCATAGCTAACAGTTTTGTTAAAGCTTGTTGATACATAATGACAAATTCCTTATCCGTATTACCTCTTTTTAATTCTGCAAAAGACTCATAAAATTGATCGAGCTTATCTGAGAATTCCAAAAGGCGTCCTTCAATAGTAGAATCTTTTCCTTCTTTCATACGCTCAAGGAAAATTTGCTGGAACTCATTAGGTATTTCCTCCATGATGAATTTTTCCATCATTTTTTCTTCTACATGTGCAATCATTTGCTTCAGCTCCACACTTGCATGTTTTACTGGTGTTTTTATATCCCCAATAAATACTTCAGCAAAGTCATGGTTGATCGTTTTTTCATAAAGTGACTTCCAGTTAATTGTTGCGCCATTCATTTCCTCGAGAGTACCAAAAAACATAGCATATTGTGATACTTTCCAAGAATGGGCAGCCACATTATGCTCTTCAAATTTAAATCGTCCAGGTGCTCGGAAAATACGCTCAAGATCATTTAAGCTTGTAAAAAATTTATGAATACCGATAATAAACACTCCTTATCTGTTAATAAATGCATACTTATTTTTATATGAATATTACATCTTTATTTCCCCTATTGTATGCAGTTTGGCGTATATGGCAAACACTTAATACCGAAATAACCATAAATAAATATTCACAACTAAGTATAGGAATAAACTCCATCTCACTTGAGAAAAGATTCATTATATGCTCAAAAATTATGCAAATCCATAATGGTATACTGAAATTAGTAGCCAAATAAAGGATGTGGATATCTTGTTATTAACAATCTTTATATATATTCATGTGGTTAGTGCAGTTATCTCAGTTGGGCCACTCGTCGCATTATTACCAATTATTAGTAAAATGGAGAAAACGGAAGAAGCGAATTTAAGTGGATTTGTTCAAGCTTTCCAAATATCTATTACGGTTGTCAAACATGCGGGGCATGTACTAGTGATATCTGGAGTAATCCTAATTGGGCTAAGTGCTTGGACTTGGACTTCTTCTTGGATTGTATTGACGATTGCTTTAATGGTTGGTTCCATTGTATTTTTAGCGAGGGCTTTTAAACCTACGTTACAAACTTATGGGACACCAGAATTTAATAAAGAAAAATTTATAGCAAAATTACGTAATTCAACGATCATATATATAACGTTGTTATTAATAATGTTATGGTTAATGGTAGACAAGCCTATATTATGGTAAGTAAGAGAGAAGCTTTGACGATTAAAATCAAAGCTTTTTTGCATCACACAGATGCATCTATTACAGTACCTTTGTGTGGATGTGTTGCAACAGGTTGTTGTGTTGGCATGCTTTTCAACAATTCAACTGTCCCTTGTGCACCTAAATTTAGGGTTTTGTCTAGAATGCTCATCTGCAATGTTTGTTGAAGAGATGCAACCTGAGCAGACATAAATGAACTTAACTCCATAAGAAACCCTCCTTTCTTTGTATATCGACTAATATTAATAAATCGTTAATCTATCCAAAATATAGGTATTTCTACATATTTCGACAAATATATGAATACTCTCTAAGCGAAAAGGTGATACTTGTCGGGGAAGGAGGGATTATCATGAAAAGAAATCTATTCTTAATAGGAACTAGTATAATTCTTTTAAGTGGATGCAGTTTCTTTGGAACAGGAGAAAAGGAAGCAACTATACCGGTAGCTGCACCAGAGGCATTGCAAGCAGAAGCTAAAATGACCAATACAGAAGGTAATGAAGTAGGGGTAGTGAAATTTACAGAAGGTGATGAAGGTGTTCTTGTTTCACTAAATTTAACTAATGTCCCTGATGGAAAACACGGTCTTCATATTCATACTGTAGGTAAATGTGAACAACCAACATTTGAATCAGCTGGAGCACATTTTAATCCAGCTAACAAAAAACATGGAATTGAAAACCCAGAAGGGCCACATGCAGGTGATTTACCAAATGTGAATGCGGAAAATGGACAAGTTGTAACTGAATTCGTTGCAAAAGGCATAACATTGGAGCAAGGAATGGCAAACTCAATTTTTGATGAAGATGGAAGTGCAATCGTTTTACATGAAAATGTAGATGATTATAAAACAGATCCAACAGGTAATTCAGGAGCACGTATAGCATGTGGAGTCATCACCCCAATAGAATAAATAAATGTAAATAGAGTAATTCAATTGTCCAAGTGGGTTTGGGCCAGTTGAATTACTTTTTTTATTTTTATAAAAAAGTGTTGTATAACAAGTGAAATGTGCCATTAAATTATTCCTGTATAATTTTGAAGATGAGTATATTTTTGTAAATAATGATTAAATTAATGAATTGTTCAAGAATTTTGATAACAATAATACTATTTACATAAAATATTAATTATCTATTTCAAGTTTTTTATTTTCTAGAAAAAACACTATTAAACTATTTTGTGAATTTTAAAATGATTGACATAATTATAAATTGATAGTTAAATATAACTGTACTGTAACAAATTTCGCTAGGAGGGGTTTATGTGAAAAATAAGAAATATTGGTTACTTACAGTATTAAGCGTAATGCTAATCATGGTATTAGCTGCTTGTGGTGGAGAGAGCTCTACTGATGATACTGAAAAAGAGAATACAAACGGGGAAAGTACTTCAACTGATAATGAATCAAAAACTTCTGACATCGAGTTCTTAAGTTTAGCAACAGGTGGTACACAAGGTACTTACTATGCTCTTGGTGGAACATTTGCTGACTTAATTTCTGACGAAACTGGTATTAAAACAACTGCTGAAGTTTCACAAGCATCAGCAGCAAACGTAAATGCTTTAAAAGCTGGAGATGCTGAAATCGCATTTATCCAAACTGACATTGCTTACTATGCAAAAAATGGTGAGTTAATGTTTGAAGGTGCTGCAATGGATAACATTGTTGCAATCGGTGGTTTATACCCTGAAACAGTTCAATTAGTAACAACTGCTAGCTCAGGTATTAAATCTTTTGATGACTTAAAAGGTAAGAAAGTTTCTGTAGGTGCTCCTGGTTCTGGTACTTACGCAAACGCTGAACAATTATTAGAAATCCATGGTTTATCTATTAAAGATGATATTCAAGCACAAAACTTAGACTTTGGTGAGTCAACTGACGGTCTACAAACTGGACAAATTGATGCTGCTTTCATTACAGCTGGTTATCCAACAGCTGCAGTTGAAGCATTAGGTGCAACAACTGAAGTTGTAATCGTTCCTGTTACTGCTGACAAAGCAAAAGAATTAATTGCAAAATATCCATATTACGCAACTGATTTAATTCCTGCAGGTACTTACGGTTTAGAATCTGAAGTGCCAGCTGTATCAGTATTAGCTATGATCGCAACAACTGCTGAACTTCCAGATGACGTTGCATATGGTATCGCGAAAGCTATCTATGGTAATACAGACAAAATCAGCCACGCTAAAGGTTCATTCATTAAAGTGGAAACAGCTTTAGATGGTATTGGAATTCCTGTTCACCCAGGTGCACAAAAATTCTTTGACGAACAATAATTTTTGTTGAATGAAGGGCTTGAAGGCAAATGCTTCTTCAAGCCCTTTTTCTCTTCGTAAGTACATACCGGCATCTAGACTGATCACCAAAAGACTTGGCGGTCGCTTAAATTTTTCTAATTGAGGCGATGAAATGAAACGTGTATCCCTCCTAATCTCTGCTGTATTACTCATTATTATTTTTATCTGTATATTTTTTAGTCCAATCTTTAAAGTATTTTCCTTTACGGAAACAAGAACGAATAATCCACAAATTTTTTACATAGATGTAACAGAAGCAAAAGGTTTTCAAATCCGTTTTACCCACTCTATTCATTTGACAGATGTTTTAGAGAGTTATGAAATAAAGGATTCAAATGAGCTAAAACTTGTGTCAATGGAGTATGAGGATGTAGCAATTGGGATGCCTGCTTATGCGGAAGAGGATCAGACCTTAACCTATGAAAATGGTAAATATACAATATCTTATAAAAATAAAACATTAGATAACTTCACGCTTTATGTGGGGGATGTCGACTATGATTTATATTTCCGTTATAACGATAAGGAATATAATCTTAAAAATGCTTTAGAACGAGGAAGCTCATACCTTTTTGAGGTGAAAACAGTGTCTATTTATGACAAGCTGAAAGGAGTGTTAATAGAAGATGAATAATAAGGAAAACCAACTAGCAATGGATCATATTGAAACATTAACAGAAGAACAACAACAAGCACTATTAGAAAAGTATGATACAGAATCTAACGTACGTCGAATTACTGGGATAATGAAGTGGGTAATATTCTTTGGTTTGTTATCATTCTCATTATTTCAATTATATACGGCAATATTTGGTCAGTTTACAGCAGTAATTCAACGTTCTATCCACTTAGGCTTTGGATTAACGTTCATCTTTTTACTATTTCCTGCGCGTAAAAAGGGATCTAAAACTAAAATAGTATTCTACGATTATATATTAGCGGTAGTTGCTGCAATTACAGCAATTTACTGGACACTTAACTATGAACGATTAATGACTAGTTTAGGAACGATTAATCAGACGGACTTCATTATTGGTTTAATAGTAATTGTTCTGGTACTTGAAGCAGCAAGACGTGCAGTGGGATTACCAATTGCTATTATTGCTGTTCTATTCCTGTTGTACGCATTCTTCGGAAGACAAATGCCTGATTTCTTAGCTCACAGAGGGCAGTCTTTAGAGAGTATTGTAAACTTAATGTATTTCTCAACTGATGGTATTTTAGGTACACCAATTAGTGTATCTGCAACATACATCTTTGCATTCCTACTATTTGGTGCATTTTTAGTCAAAACCGGTGTAGGTCAATACTTCAATGATTTAGCCGTTACAGTTGCAGGTAAGTTAACGGGTGGACCTGCGAAGGTTGCTATTTTCTCATCTGCTTTACAAGGGACGATTTCAGGAAGTTCTGTTGCAAACGTTGTAACTTCCGGTTCTTATACAATCCCTATGATGAAAAAGCTAGGCTACAAAAAGGAATTCGCTGGTGGTGTTGAAGCTGCTGCTTCAACAGGTGGTCAAATCATGCCTCCAATCATGGGTGCTGCTGCCTTTTTAATGGTTGAATTTATCGGCCGTGGTATTACGTATTGGGATATTGCAAAGGCTGCTATCATTCCGGCAATTTTATATTTCACTGGTATTTGGATTATGACTCACTTTGAAGCAAAACGTTTAGGACTTGAAGGCTTAAAAGATGAAGATATGCCGAATCGTAAAGAAGTATTTAAGAAAATTTATTTATTAGTTCCAATTCTACTAATTATCGTCTTAATGATATCTGGTGTACCAGTAATTCACTCGGCGTTATACGGAATTTTATCGTGTATTGTTGTTGGGATTATTAATAGAGATGTGAAATTTGGAGTTAAAGAATTTATTGAGGCATTAGTTGATGGTGCTCGTACTGCATTAGGTGTAGTAGCTGCTACAGCATGTGCGGGTATTATTGTTGGTGTTGTTGTAAAAACAGGTTTAGGCTTAAGTCTAGCAAATACATTAGTAGACTTAGCTGGTGGAAGTATTTTATTAACTTTAGTATTTGTAATGATTGCTTCACTAGTTTTAGGTATGGGTTCACCAACTACAGCTAACTATGTTATTACATCAACGATTGCAGCGCCAGCAATTGTTGCTCTATTAGCACCTGATGTTTCTCAAGCATTAGTTCCTGTAACGATTTTATTATCAGCACACTTCTTCGTATTCTACTTTGGTATTATTGCTGATATTACTCCACCAGTTGCTCTAGCTGCATTTGCTGCATCTGGAATTTCAGGAGGAGATCCAATTAAAACAGGTGTAAGCTCTGCTAAACTTGCAATTGCGGCATTTATTATTCCGTATATGATTGTATTTTCACCGGAATTATTAATGATTGATGTTACAATATTGCAAGTCGTTTGGGTACTAATCACAGCAGTACTTGGTATGATTGCGATAGGTGCAGGGGTAATCGGCTTCTGGTATCGGAAAATTAACTGGATTGAACGTCTAGTACTAATCGCAGCTGGACTTGCTATGATCTATCCAGAACGTATTTCGGATGTTTCCGGATTAGTTGTGTTTGGAATACTATTTGTTATCCAACTAATGACTAAAAATAAAGGAAATAAACCGACTACACCAAAAACACCAAAGGTTGAAACAGCAAATTAATCTTTAGTATAGTTCGTGGCAAAAGTGTACAATACACTTTTGCCACTTTTTTAGTGGAAGGTAAAGATTCTGTAAATTTGTTTGGATTTGTTTGTTTTTATGTGTGGCATTTCTTAGACTAATAGTAAATAAGTTATTTTGGGAGGTTCTCATGAAAAGAAGTATAGCGGTGGATATGGACCAAGTAATAGCAGATTTTTTGGGGAAAGCTTATAAGTCGGCAAAAGAGCGTTTCAATATAACTTTGACAAGAGAGGAATTCGAAACGACAAGGTTGGAAAGTAAATACCCACATTTGGCAAAGGATTTCTTTTTAATGATCAACGAACCAGACTTCTTCCGAGATTTTGAATTGTTAGATCCAGATGCTGTGCCTGTGCTAAAAGAATTGAATGAGCACTATGATATTTACATTGCAACGGCAGCTATGGATGTTCCTGGTTGTTTTAATGCGAAGTATGAATGGTTATTAGAACATTTCCCGTTTTTAAATCCAGCACATTTTATCTTCTGTGGAGATAAAAAGGTCGTTAAGGCTGATTACTTAATTGATGATAATGTAAGACAACTTCAATCATTTACAGGTGAAGGAATATTATATTCTCAAAAATATAACGAAGATTGCACGGAATTTAAAAGAGTCCATAATTGGAAAGAAATTAAAGAGCTTTTTCTACCAGTACAAACTAATTAGTCTTCAATAAGTACGATGGTTAATTGGGGTAGTTAACATAATCAAAAATAAGTTAAATATTGAATTCTGAATACTCTTGCAATATGAACATACATTATATAAAATAAGAGAAATTCAATCGATAAAGGTAAGGTGGTCCATTAATGAATCTACTGTTATCCATGTTTGAAACGTATTTATTGGATGAAGAACATGATATAAATCATGAAGAACAATGTTCTTATGACCAACAAGATTTTGAAATGTACCATCTTGATGAATTTCCTGTAGGCTTTTTCACGAGCTTATAAAAAACGACAAATCCATCAATTGGATTTTGTCTTTTTTTTCATATCAATTATTAAATAGGCATAAGCAATTAATAAATATATTAGGTTTATGTATAATAGAATAATGAAAAAAATTAGAGGTGCTATTTAATGGGTCAGGTACAAACATACGAGGACGTCATCTTTAGTTGGTTCGATCATTTTCATGCAAATCCAGAGGTAAGCTGGAAAGAAGTAGAAACAACAAAGAAAATCGCTTCCATTTTAAACGAAATGAAAATACCTTATAAAACTTTTTCGGATGTAACTGGATTAGTTGCAGAAATTGGCCAAGGAGAAGATGTAATTGCTGTTCGTGCAGATATTGACGCATTATGGCAAGAAGTCGATGGAGTGATGCGCGCAAACCATTCTTGTGGACATGACGCCAACATTTCCATGGTATTAGGTGCTTTACTTAAGTTAAAAGATGAAAGACTTAATAAGCGTATACGTTTTATATTCCAACCAGCTGAAGAAACAGGTGGTGGAGCCATTGAAATGGTGAAACGTGGTGTAATTGATGATGTAACACATCTGTTTGGTGTTCATTTAAGACCAATTGAAGAGCTACCATATGGTAAAGTTACTCCTGCAATTCATCATGGGGCAGCATTATTTTTAAGTGGCTCTATTCACGGTGTAGATGCCCACGGTGCAAGACCGCATCAAGGTAAAAATGCTATCGATATCGTAGTCGCTATTCAGCAAATGTTAAAAAGTATTTATATCGATCCGTTTGAAGTATACAGTGCAAAATTAACAAAAGTTGTTGCAGATGGTGGAAGTATAAATATTATTCCGGGAAATGCAACATTTTCGATTGACGTAAGAGCACAGAAAAACGCTATTTTAGATGTCCTTCAGGATCGAATTAATGAAGGGTTAAAACAGATTAGCAACATGTATCAAACAGAAATTGAATGGTACTGGAATGATAAAACGCCTGGTGCAGAAGTATCAGATGAGGCTACAAAACTTGCATGGGATGCTGTTAAAGAGAACTTAGGAGAAGAGTATCTGGCAAGACCAATTCAAACACCAGGAAGTGATGACTTCCACTTTTACACAGTTTTAAAACCAAATTTAAAAGCAGCAATGCTTGGGATTGGTGCGGATTTAGCACCAGGACTTCATCATCCAAAAATGACATTTAAGAAAGAGGCAATTATTGTAGGAGCAAATGCATTAACTGCTACACTTTTAAAAGCAGCAAATCAATAATCAGTCATCATAGATATAAAGGAAGTAAATAAATTGAAAATCAAAAAAATAGAAGTATTTGCAATACACTTACCATTAATTCAACCGTTTATTATTAGTTATGCATCCTATCCACACATTTCATCTATAATTGTGAAACTTACAACTGAGTGTGGGCAAGTTGGATGGGGAGAAAGTGTTCCTGACGAGCATATTACAGGAGAAACTCCAGAATCCACTTATGCATTAATTAAACATACATTTGCTCCATTAATGATTGGGCAAAATCCAATGGAATTTGAAAAAATTCATGAACTGTTAGATAAAACCGTAAAGCGTGCTCCTGCAGCGAAAGCAGCGATCGATATTGCATGCTTTGATGTAACTGGAAAGAAACTAGGTGTACCTGTTTACCAACTAATTGGTGGACGTTACCACGATCGATTCCCAGTTACACATGTCTTAAGTATTGGAGAACCTGAAGACATGGCGAAGGAAGCAGAAGAGAAAGTGAAGGAAGGCTATACATCCTTCAAAATGAAAGTTGGCGTGAATGTTTTAGATGATGTTAAGCGTATTCAAGCCGTACGTGCTCGTGTCGGCGAAGAAATTGCGATTCGTGTAGATGTAAACCAAGGCTGGGAAAATAGCGCGAATACATTGATGGCACTAAGACATTTAGAAGGGTTAGGTATTGATTGGTTAGAGCAACCGGTAGACCAAAATGATATCGACGGAATGGTTGAGATCAAGTCTAAAACATCGATTCCTCAAATGATTGACGAAGGTATAAAAGATATGCGAGATATGCGCGAAATTATTACAAAACGTGCAGCTGACAAAGTAAATATTAAACTGATGAAATGCGGCGGAATTTATCCTGCTATGAAATTAGCCAACATGGCAGAAATGGCTGGCATTGAATGTCAAATTGGTTCAATGGTGGAATCATCTATTGGATCTGCTGCCGGTTTCCATGTCGCATTTTCCAAGAAAATTATTAAGAGTGTCGAATTAACAGGGCCTGTAAAATTCTCTAAGGATATTGGCGACTTAAAAGAAAGCTATATGATTCCATTTATACAGTTAAATGTGCGTCCGGGACTCGGTGTTCATGTGGATGAATCAGTACTTGCTGAACTAACACAGAAATCAGACATAATAGAGTAGGTGAGTATTGTGCAAGAAGTTATTTATGAAGGATTGCTAGACGATGTACCTTATAATGTCAAAAAATTGACAACAGATCATTTGCGAGAAGTACTTACTTTGCAAGAAGTTGTACTAGACGCTTTACCTGATAAAGACATATTACAGCCATTATCCGTAGAAGAATTTTTATATATTTTAAATGGGAATGGCATGCTCATTGGTGCATATGTAGATCAACAGTTAATCGCTTTTAGAGCGGTAGTTGTACCAAAGATTAATGATGATCATTTAGGTTATGAACTTGGACTAGTTGATGAGGCAGATTTAAAACGGATTATTTATCAGGAAATATCAAATGTCCATCCAAGCTATCGTGGATTTGGTCTTCAGAAAACATTGGCAAAAGTTATTGTGAAGGAAATTGATTCATCAAAATTTGACTATATGTGCACAACAGTAATGCCATATAATATTGCAAGTTTAAAGGACAAATTTGTACAAGGTTTTTACATAGTGGCTATAAAGCGTATCTATGGAGGAAAACTACGTTATGTTCTAGCGTTAAATTTACACAATGAACCTCAGTACGAGAATGACTCCATTGATATTTTTATGGGGGATATTGATGGTCAAGAGCAATTACTAAAACAAGGTTATGTTGGAGTTTTGATGAAGCAAGTCGATGATGATTGGCTCGTTACATATAAAATGCCAATTAAAATAAACTAAAAAATTGAAAAAGAGGCGATACCTTCTAAATAAGGTATCGTTTTTTTCTATTAAAATGAGTCAATACATGCATTTTTTTCTGCGAAGCACAAATCCTAATCGTACTAGATTATATATAAAGGCGGTGGTACGATGATGGAATTTTTAGAGTTTGGAAATATTCGAAATCCAAAAATTATGTTAATTCATGGTATGGCTACAACTTGGGAAACTTGTTATAAAGCAACCATTAACGAATTAAAAGAAGATTTCTTTATTATTGTACCTGTTTTAGATGGCCATAATCCAAATGAACAATCTGAATTTTGCTCCATTCATGAAGTGGTAAAAAAAATTGAACAATACATTGTAGAACGACACGGTGGAAAATTACATGCCGCAAGTGGTTTTTCAATGGGTGGAACGATTCTTATTCAAATTTTAGCCAACCAAATTGTCCAAATTAATCGAGTAGTTTTAGATGCTGCTTATTGTGCGCCACTTGGAATTTTCTCAAAACTATGTACGAAGTTTTTATCGACTCAAATTTCAAAAGTAAAAGAGAATAAACCATTTCATATTTTATTAAGAAAAGTAATGGAATACGGTAGATTTGATGAAGACGCTTTTCGAAGAGCCTTCTATTCAAGCATTTCGTATAATACAATACTAAATTGTTTTTCACAGTTATTTGAATATCGATTACCAAAAAATCTATGTTCTATAAAAGCTGATGTAACATACTGGTATGGTAGTAATGAGTCATATGCTGCTAAATCGGCTCGAAATTTAAAGAAGGTTTTACCGAATTTAAGAATTCGCTCTTTTGATCGGTATGGGCATGGGGAATTAATCACAAAGTATCCAAAACATTGTGTTGCAGAACTAAAACGAATTATTTTATAAGCAAAAAAAATCGCTATTTTCTTAGTATATAGCGATTTTTTTATTGGTTAGTTAACAATTATTTCACCGGGCAAAACTCACATGCCATCAAACCAGGTATATCTTTAGAGAAACAACAACTTTTACGAACGGGTTTTCCAACAAGATCTACAGGACTTTTCCCACCTGTATATTGATAAAACAAAGATTTATTTGAAAAACTTGCCCACACTTTTGTGTCTTCTAGAATCTCCAAGTCTTCAAAAGCGCGGTCAGCAAGGTTCGGATTTTCAAGTAATTCATAATAATTCCATAGCATATAACCAAAAATATTCTCCCATAAGGTAAGTGGGGAAATAGATGTCGTTTTACGAAGTTGTATGATTGTTTGATGAATTTGAAATAAAAGACTAGTGATGACTCTTTCTCTTTCGTGGTCTTCTACATAACGGAAATCCGTAGCAGTGATAAAAGTCGCTAGTGTATTGACGCCATACTCATGGACAAGGCTATATCGCACATCTCTTTTATGACCATCCCATATTTGGTCATACGCAGTTAACATGTAAAACTGCATAGCCATGAACATACCATAACGTCTTCCAAAATGAGATACTGCAGCCGCTTCTGTCCCAGCCTGCGTAATCCCCATCATCAAATTTCGAAAATCCTTAATGAAAAAGTCTTTATGTAAATTCTCTAATGTGAAAAGTGGCTTATCGGGATTTTCAGTAAAAATACTATAAGAGTTTAGCATTTGTAATTGATCATAAGTTAATGAAGGCATACTCACCAATCCTTTCAACAATACTATAGCACTTTTTAGAAAATGATATTTAAGTTTTAGTATACAAATAATTAGGAATGTAATAAAATATATAAAATAGATAAGAAAGGTTGGTATTAACATGTCGATAGTGCAATCAATACCGCGTCCTTTAGTTAGAGTGAATCAGTGGTCTATATTTCTTTCCGTCCTATTAACGTGGTTTACTGGATCCGAATGGATATTAGTAATACCTTTAGTAGCGAATTTGATGGGAATTATTTTTAATTTTAATCCAATCATGAAGGTAGCAAGATTATTTTTAATAAAAGAGGGAAAAAAGTATATTCCTGAAGATGTTACACAGCAGAAATTTAACTCATGTATTGCCTCTTTTTGTTTAGCGGGTGGTTTTATTAGTTTTAGTTTAGGATGGAATATTGCTGGCTACGCATTTACGATTATGGTAGCTGTAGCGTCCTTCATTGCAATATTAGGTTTTTGCATTGGTTGCTTTATTTTTTATCAATTTAAACAATATCAATATCGAAGATCGTTAAAACAAACTTAATAGTACAATAAATTAGTAAAGGACTTCTAAACAATTAGAAGTCCTTTTATATTTGGAAAATGATTAATGCACATCAACATAAATATGCTCAGTTGGAATGTTTGTGGATTTTGAAACGATTTGTTTAATGGCTAAGTGAAGGTCGTTCACAATGTTTTGTTTAGATTTAACCCGAATCATCGTATAAACTTCTTCTTCATTGACACACCACAGTTTAATATCCTCCACTTCCACCTCATGACGATAATCTTGGATAAGTTTCTTGATGTTATCAATTGAATAACCTTTTGGTGTGCCTTCCATAAGAATGTTGAAGGATTCTTTCGTTATTTTCAAACCACCACGAATAATAATGATGGATGTAATAACACTTCCGATCGGGTCTAACCAGTTAAGGCCATAGAACATAACAGCAAGTGCAACAATTACCGCACTTAAACTTGTAATAAGGTCCGCCATTACATGTAAAATAGCGCTTCTCATATTTAAGTTAGATTCCCCTTTTGATAAAACAAATCCAACTATAGCATTAATAATTAGACCAATGACCCCGACAGCTAGCATTTGTGTAGGGTTAATTTCAATTGGTGTAATCATGCGGTTAATTGCTTCAAAAATAATGTATAGCGGTACCAATATAAGTGTCAGACCGTTGATAAATGCTGCGATTGGTTCAAATCGTTTATATCCAAATGTTTTTTTCTTCGTGGAAGCTCTTGTCGCAATGACAGCAGCAACTAAAGAAAGGATTAGCGATATGGCATCCGAACTCATATGAATACCGTCTCCGATAATCATTAAAGATCCAGAAATAAAACCATAAATAATTTCTAGTAAAGCGAAAAATAAAGTTAAAGAGGCTGCTATTATTAATAGTTTTTTATTATTATTTGTTGTATTTGAACTCATAGAATCAACTCCATTAAGAATTGTTATATACATCATACACCTAGATTAGAATTATTACAATATATAATTGAGAATTTTTATTTCTAATTGAGAATGATAATTGTGTTCAATTAGCTACAAAATAAGGATTTCATTTTAAATGAGAATCATTATTATTTATAATCATTTTAAACAATTAAAAGAGCGAAATTATTAGTAATAATGGGTTTTATTTATAGGGATTAGATTAATAGATATTAATTTTGGTAATACTGTAAGCAGCACAAATCTATTCTATAAATATGAATTTAAAGGAGCTAATTATGGAGAAATCAAAAGTACTAGAAATGTTGTCAGTTTTTAGTAAATACGAAAAGGGACATGTAAAGTTATATCTCCTATATAGTGACAAAAATATTGTATTGAACGAATTTGTTAAACCAGCTAAAACAAAACAGGAAGCAAAATCAATACATGATGCTTATACACGCTTAATGTTAGAAAAAGAATACGGGATTTACTTTACGGTTCAATATTTAGCAAAAGCTTTTAATATCGATTCGAAAGGGAAAAGTGTCGATGATTTTATGAAGTTAGTTCATCAAAAAGTGAAAGAAATAGAAAGAAAAATGATCGTATGAAGCAAATAAAACAAAGAGTAAAAGATTGGGGCAAAATAATAGTTGGTATTTTTGAAAATATAAAAGCACTAATCTTTCTAGCAAAAGTTAACTAGAACTGATTAGTGCTCCTAAAGTTGTGGAGGGGGCAGTATGATAGACTGCCACTCAATTTAGTTTAACTGCGCGGTTTGCCAAAAAAGTATGATAACTGTGTAATAACATACCAATTACAATGATCGCAATTCCTATTAACGCCATCGAATCAGGTAGTGGAATGCTTAGTAAAAGCATTTCTCCAATGATCACAAATAATACTTCTGTTGATTGTGTTGCTTCAACGGCTGCCAATTTTCCTTGGTCTTCTCGAACTCGGTCAGTCGCTACGAAAAATAGTACTGTTGCAATAACACCAGAGCTTAGTGCAACAATTAATGACTGAAAGATTTGACTTACGGAAGGGAGTCCAACCGTAAATAGTGCAATGATTGCTAATACAATCCATGTTGGTAATGAGGCAATAGTCATTCCTAATACTCTTTGAAATGTATCAAGTCTACCACTAACAACCTCCATCATTTTTCGATTTCCAAGAGGATATGCAAATGCTGCAATGATAACAGGAAGAATTCCGAGTAGTAATGTCTCAATCGTAACAGATTGCGCTTGAGGTATTTGAATTAATATAATTCCTACTAAAATAACACAAGAGATTAATAGTGATAGGATAGGAATCTTTTGTCTAATGGTTTGGTTTCCTATTTTAATAACGAACAATGGAGCAAGTAATATACCTGCGACAATTGTAAATTGCCATGTACCAGAAATAATCCATCCTGGTCCGAATGAAGCGGCAAAAGTAAGCGGTGCATAAAACAAAACAAACCCTACAAAACTCCAAAGCAGCCATTTGGATGGTTGACTTTTCATTTCATTCGCAAGAGGTTTCCAACCCTTCCGTAAATACACCATGCCAATCAAAAAAGGAAGCATAAAAAAATATCTTAGTGAGGCACTCCATAACCAGCTACCACCATCTAAATCCATTGAACGATTTAATATAAAAGTTACAGCAAAGAAAAGAGCTGCCAAAATTCCAAGTGCTATTTCTTTCAATCTATTAACCTACTTTCATATGAATAGTACATATTTGAGTAATTGATTAGGGTTCGCAATATTCAGAAAAGAGTGATGAAAAATGAAGCGAAGCAAGATCTTAGGTAGTCTTACTTCGCTTAGTTAATTAATTTTGAGCTTCAAACAGTTGAACGATTTCTAAAATTACTTTCGTTGCTTGTTCCATTGTTTCAGCCGATACATACTCAAATTTACCATGCATGTTTTCCCCGCCAGCAAAAATGTTAGGTGTAGGTAATCCCATATAAGATAATTGGGAACCATCAGTACCACCACGAACCGGTTCGATAACAGGTGTGATATTTAAGTTTTCCATCGCTTTTTTAGCAATTTCAACAATTTCAAATACAGGTTCAATTTTTTCACGCATGTTGTAATATTGATCTTCGATTACAACAGTAATTGCGTCTTCGCCATATGCTTCTTTTAATTTTTTCTCAACCGCTAACATATGCGCTTTCTTAGCTTCGAATTTTTCACGGTCATGATCACGGATAATATAAGAAAGTTTTGCTTCCTCTATATGACCATTGAAATTCATTAGATGAATAAAACCTTCATAGCCTTCTGTTTTTTCAGGTACTTCATTTTTTGGCATTTCATTTTGGAATTGAATCGCTAGTGTAATCGCATTTACCATTTTATCTTTAGCTGAACCAGGGTGAACGCTTGTTCCGCGAGTTGTTACTTTAGCACCAGCAGCATTAAAGCTTTCATACTGTAATTCACCAAGTGGACCGCCGTCTAATGTATAGGCAAAATCAGCACCGAACTTTTCAACATCAAACTTATGAGGTCCACGTCCGATTTCCTCGTCCGGAGTGAATGCAACACGAATTTTGCCGTGTTTAATCTCAGGATGTTCCACTAAATATTGCATTGCTGTCATGATTTCTGCAATCCCAGCTTTGTCGTCAGCACCTAAAAGGGTATTTCCATCAGTTGTAATTAACGTTTGACCAACGTAATTTTTTAAATTAGGGAAGTAATTTGGTGACATAACTAACCCATTTAGAAGTTGGATGTCCCCACCATCATAATTGTCGATTCGTTGCGGGTTTACATTTGTTCCTGAGAAGTCAGGTGATGTATCAACGTGTGCTAAAAAGCCTAGTGTTGGAACTTGTTTATCTGTGTTTGCCGGTAATGTAGCAAATAAGTAGCCATTTTCATCTAAGCTAATTTCTGATAAACCGATTGTTTCTAACTCTTCCTTCAATAAATTTAATAAATCAAATTGTTTTTGAGTAGAAGGTGTTGTAGTACTTTCAGGGTTAGATGTTGTATCTACTTTTGCATAACGTACTAAACGTTCAATGACTTGTTCTTTCAATGGTAAGTCCTCCTTGAATTGGAAATAGATTATATCTACTGCTATTGTACACCTTTACTTTTAATTGCTGAATAATTATCTATACTTAAAGCGATAAATATTTGAGCACAGTAGTAGGTGGACATGATTAGTTGATGTGAATAATCAACTGATAATACAAATTTGTTAATAGCTAGAACTGAATCTGAAATGATAAAAAGACATGCACCAATTATTGCGAGTTTGGACTTTGTTCTAAATGCTGTCCAGCCCATTGTTAATATAACAGTAATATAACAGAAAACAGCTATTGCCATAACGATGTTGCCTGTTTGAATTACGACACTTAATATGATGAATGCCATTACAATACCATAAGTAACTAAAAGAATCTTAGCGATCGATGGTACTTTTTGCTCGTTAGTAGAAAGAAACGCTCGAATATAAAATAGATGTCCAATTAAAAAGCTAATTAAACCAAAGATGAACCATTGAATCGTATAGTCTCCTATTGCACAGAAAATGAGAGCAATGAGTACGAATGTTTTATAGGTTTTTGCAAGGTTATTAGATAAAAACGCTATTAATAGTACGAGAATCATAGGAATCAATTTAAACACTATTTTTATAGGGTCTGAAATAAAAGAATCAAAGAACACATAATAAATACTGGTTATTAAAAATAAAATGATGAATACATTTTTCAATTGAATCCCTCCTAAAAAAGTAAATACTAGTATGTATGAATTTAAAGGTAGTGCTATTTGGACATAAAATAAGAACCAGACACTCCTTATTATCGGGCTGTCTGGTTCTTATGTGAATCAATATAATCAAGCATTTTTTGCTTTCTAAGTTGTATATGCTCTATTTTAAACGCATCAAGTTGAAAAAACTTCTCTTTTAGTTCTTTAAAAGCAGATCTTTCGCATATAAATCGGCTATCTGATTCTTGTTCCAATATATAATCTAAATGAAAAATTTGAAGCATTGCTACTTCAGGGCTTTCCAAGTTATATGCAAATTTAACATTCCATACAGAAGTATAAGAAATAAATTGATTAATATATTCAGTAACTAGTCGATAGCTCTGTTTATTAACTTGATCCTCAAGTTTTTTATGAATTTCAGCTAGTGCTAAATTGATAGCAGCAATAGAACGATAAAAATGTCGAATATGCTTGATCTGAATCTGTTCTATCGACTTAACGGCATGTCTATCTGTTATCAAAACTATCATCCCTTCAATTGAGGAGTTACTACCTATTATTGTAGCGAAAAAGTAAGTAATCTTTCGAACCATTTTAATAAATAGGACAATTGAAGGGGATTGGTTTATTCTATTATTTCCATGTAAAGCCTTTTGATGCTAGGAACTCTTTAATGTGTGGTCTTCTTTGTTTAAGTAAGAAATCGGCCATTTGCTTTGTCCAATTTGCCATTTTCTGATTTGAACTACGGGTAGCATAATAGCTCTCCATAGTGCTATCGTAGTCATCTAATAATGAGTCATATTTCTCTATATCATAAGAGTTTTCGTGTAAAACAGCTTCTACTGGAAGTCTTGGTTTTGTTTCATTGCGTTTAGTAGGTGTTCCAATAGTCATTGCGAATAATGGGAATACGTACTCTGGCAAATCAAATAATTCGCTAATTTCTGCTGGGTTATTACGTGCGCCACCAATATAACAGATACCGTAACCATGTGACTCTGCAGCGATGACAAAGTTTTGTGCAAAGATCGCTACATCCGCAATGCCGACCATAACGTTTTCTGCAGAATCTACAACAATATCAACACCTTGTTTTTTTCCAGCAATCTGAAGTCGTTTAAAATCTACGCAGAATAAAAATGAAGCACCTGCAGTTGTAAATTGAAATTCATTTTTTGAAAGTTCTCCAAGCTTCGCCTTCTTTTCTTCGTCTGTTACCCAAATAATGCTATAAGCTTGTACAAAATGAGAACTTGCAGCCATTTGTGCGGTTTTTACTAATTCGATAACCGTTTCTTTTGAAATTAGCTCACCTGTATATTTACGAACTGATGAGTGACTTTGTAAAAGTTTTGTTACTTCGTTCACATTGCTTCTCCCCTTTAAGTAATTATTTGCCCCTTTTATAGTAAAGCCAAAAGGAAATATACTTTCAAAGGTAATATTAGTTGATTTTTAGTTTATTGGCAAAATAATCAATTGGGTAGATTTGTCCTAAAACTAGATTTTTCGGATTCCTTCTTATAGAGTACTGACATTTTTGGTTCAGTACCATTGCGAATACGTTGAATATTTTCGATGTGTAAGTATAATGCAATTAATAGTAAACTAATTGAAATAACTTTCGGCCAAATAGAATGTTCTGTGAAAGAAACGGCAATTAAGATAAAGTACAGTTGGAAAACGCCAATGATTAGGTAATTTGATAAAAATGCAAAAATGAAGAATGTTAAAATAGCTAGTAATCCTAGTTGCCAATTAATCATTATTAATAAACCAATTACTGATGCAGTTCCTTTACCTCCATTAAAATTCATATAAAAAGGGAAGTTATGACCAATGATTACAGCTGCACCTGTAATATATAGAAGTAAAGAAATTTCATCTGCTGTAAATTCATAAATATTTAAAAAGTAACGTACAAGTATGATGGTAGAGATCATTTTCCCAATATCAACAATGACAACTAAAATGCCATATTTCCAACCAAGTGAAATCACTGCATTCGTTGCTCCGGCGTTTTTAGAGCCAGTCTCTTTTAAATTAACCCCGGTTAGTGACTTTGCTAGATTTGAGCCGAGAATACATCCCATTAAGTAACCGACAATCAACACTAATAATGATGCGATTACCATCTAATGAACCCCTTTCATATTAAAGTCTTAGTTATATTATACTAGATTCATATAATACGGATTAAAATAAAAAATGTTTCGAATTTTTTAAAATTATTGTTGACAGAGTGGATTACTATGGATTATAGTAAGTCTAACGATGGAACATGAATCAAATACTCTTATCCAGAGTGGCGGAGGGACTAGGCCCTATGATGCCCGGCAACCGGCGTGATTTTTACGCAAAGGTGCTAATTCCTACAGATTCGTCGGGATCTGAAAGATAAGGGGAGGAAAACTTGCTCATTTGCAACCCTCTTCTTAGCGAAGAGGGTTTTTTTGTTTTCCAAAGACCTCCTCGTAAATACCGATTATCCATCGAATACCATTTAGGAGGAAGAAACATGTCAGAATTACGTCCGGAAACATTATTATTACATGGTGGTCAAAAACCAGACCCTGTAACAGGAGCAATTGCAGTGCCAATTTATCGAACAACGGCTTATGCATTTGAGAACACAGAACACGCACGTTCATTATTCGCTTTACAAACAGCAGGAAATATTTATTCTCGTATTATGAATCCAACTGTTGATGTATTTGAAAAACGCGTTGCCCTATTAGAAGGAGGGGCATCTGCAGTGGCAGTATCATCAGGGATGGCTGCAATTGCATTCTCTATTTTAAATATTGCTGGAGCTGGAGACGAAATCGTAGCAGCTGGTTCATTATACGGAGGTACTTACAACTTATTTGCAAATACATTACCTCGTTATGGCATTAAAACAGTATTTGTCGATGAAAGAGATCCAGAAAACTTCCGTGCGGCAATTACAGAAAATACAAAAGCAATTTTTGCAGAAACAATTGGAAATCCAAGTTTGAATGTATTAGATATTGAAGCAGTAGCAACAATTGCACATGAAAATGGACTACCTTTACTTATCGATAACACATTCCCATCTCCATACGGTTCAAACCCAATTGAATTTGGTGCAGATGTTGTAATCCATTCAGCAACTAAATGGATTGGTGGACATGGAACTACAATCGGTGGAATCGTGGTTGATGCAGGTAAATTCGACTGGACGCAAGGACGTTTCCCTGGATTTACTGAGCCAGATGAATCTTACCACGGATTACGTTATGGTATTGATACTGCAGCAGCAGCTTTTGCAACGAAATTCCGAGTTCAATTATTACGAGACTTCGGACCAACATTAAGTGCAGATTCAGCATTTAACTTCTTACAAGGTTTAGAAACGCTTCATTTGCGTTATACAAAACACGGAGAAAACACGTTAAAAGTAGCTGAATACTTAGAAAACCACCCATTCGTGGAATATGTAAATTATCCAGGAAAAGAAAACTTCCCAACACATGATCTTGCTAAGAAATATTTGAAAAATGGTTTTGGTTCAATTCTTACATTTGGTATCAAAGGTGGACGTGAAGCTGGCGCTAAATTAATTGATAATGTTCAATTATTCTCCCACGTTGCAAACGTAGGTGATGCAAAATCGTTAATTATTCATCCTGCTTCTACAACTCACCAACAATTATCTGCTGAAGAGTTAAAAATTGCTGGTGTTAGTGAAGAACTTATTCGTCTATCAATCGGTTTAGAGTCGGTGGAAGATATTATTGACGACTTAGAACAAGCTTTAACAAAAGCTGTTACAGAAGAAACTGTTACAAACGCATAATTGGGTAATTGATAATGAAGTTTAGAGGTAAACTTATGAATAACGAAATTCCATCATCATTTCGTGAGAATCTCGAAATTCATACTTACCGAAAGCCATTCATTGGGCGACAACTTCATAACTGATCGATTGGACTAGAAGGATTACTTAAATTGAATTATCAGTTTCGATCATCATTTCGTGAGAAGCTTGAAAATTCATACTTACCACAAGCCATTCATTGGGCGTTAAAAAATTAGGGATCACTTCAATTAGGAACGATACTGTTACTGCTAATAATAAAACTACCATTTTAAATACAAATTTTATCGTAGAAATAGTAGCGGCCAAATATATCTAATTGGCTGCTACATTTTTTGTTTCGATATGTACATACTTAATTTTACAATTTTCTAAAGTGAAATTTGAAATATTCTGACCTTCTTAAAAAAACAAATGTCCTTCTTGGGAAGATTTTTCTTGAGTTCCTTAGAAATATAGGGTAGAATTTATATATTGAATTTTCCAACAATTTGTATATAACTTTACACTATTAGCCTATTATTATAAGTTTTAAGATTAATACAAAAGGTTAAAAGTTTTAGACTGTTTTGAAAATAAACATGAAATGATTACAAACTCGTTAGGGGTTTAATATAGAATTTTTACATAAAAGATGGAGGCGGAAATTAATATGGTAACAATTAAGGCGGCCATCTTAGGATTTGGCACAGTAGGTCAAGGAATCTACCATATCTTAAATGAAAAACGTGAAGAACTAAAAAACAAATTAGGTATTGAGTTAGAGGTTGCAAAGATCTTAGTGCGTGATAAAACAAAAGAACGGGTTCCTGGGACATTACATTTATTATCAGATAGTATCGATGATGTCCTTTCAGTAAAAGGTTTACAAGTTGTGTTCGAAGCAATTGTAAATGAAGAACCTGCCTTTACTTATTTAAAACGTGCAGTTGAGCATAAGTGCCATGTTGTGACGGCGAATAAAGTTATGTTTGCAAAGCGCGGACTTGAATTACAAGAATTGGCTAAGAAAAATGGTGTATTTGTAGGATATGAAGCTACGACAGCTGGTGGTGTGCCAGTGATTAAGACAATGAAGAATATCTTGCTTGTAAATGATGTAAGTCGTATCCAAGGGGTACTAAACGGGACTTCTAATTTTATCTTAACGAAAATGCGTGCAGAAGGTTTAACATTCGATGAAGCATTACAAGAAGCTCAGGCACTAGGATACGCTGAAGCTGATCCTTATAATGATATTTCAGGTCAAGATGCCTTTAAAAAATTGATGATCCTATCAGCATTAGCATTTGGTGAACAGCCAGATTGGGCAGATGTAGAAGTGATTGGAATCGATGGAATTACTTCTGAACAGGTAAAAGAAGCGACTGAGAATGGACTTCGTTATCGTCATGTTGCAGAAGTTGAAAAATATCCTGACGGGACAATTTCTGCAAAAGTGGGACCAATGTTAGTGGATAAAGAACACCCATTGTATCCAATTGACGATGTATTTAATGCTGTAACAATGGAAACTAATTATATCGGTACATTAACACTGGTTGGTCCTGGTGCAGGTATGTACCCAACGGCTAGTGTAATGGTAGAGGATTACGCAGAAATTATCGGTAAACGTGCGGGATTTGTCGTAACAATCTAAAGAAAACTTCTTGAAGCAATTGAGTGTTGTCTTCAAGAAGTTTTTTTATGAAATGGATTTTTTGGTTGGGATAACAGAGTGAATATGTGCGAAATTTTGGGTATTATATGCGACTTCACAGTGAATACGTGCGACTTTTGAGAAGTTAATCCGTCGTCTCTGAATTTCACAGCCCTAGATCCTTAATCTTCATCCTTCACATCTGGATCTTCCGGAATTGGGGTGTTGCGCCAAATCTCGATTTCTTCTTTTATTCGTTCTAATTGTTCGTAATACGTATTGAACTGCGTGCTATTAATAAGAAACTGTGTTCCATCATGGACAGCTTTTATACGGCCTTCATAAATGTAGCGAAGTACTTGCTCTTCAGGCATCGAAATGTCTTTCGCTGTTTCGGCAACGGATTTATACATTAATGATGACCTCCTTTATTTGTGTGACTCTGTAGTTTTGAGAGTTCTTATGAGACAAATACTTGAGTCTAATTTTATATATCGATTTTATTATATTGAATTATTGCTACTATCACTAGCAATGAAACACATAAAATTAATCTATTGCTAACCTTTTTTATTGTGGTAGCATTACGTTAATAGGGGAATAATAACAAAAGTGGGGGTGGGGTTGTTGAGGATTTTACCATACATATTTGTGCTATTCGCAGCGATGTTGTGGGGAACGGTAGGAACGACACAAACATATTTACAAGAAGGTGTATCTTCTATTGCGGTTGCAGCTACACGATCACTTATTGGCGGTGGTGTATTATTAATAGCTGCACTAGCTATGCGAAAGATCAATTTTAAGAAATGGTCTTGGAAATGGACAATCTTAGCAGCACTAACGATTGCTCTTTTCCAATGTTTATTTTTCACTTCCGTTCGATTTACTGGTGTGGCTTTAGGAACAGTTGTCACAATCGGAAGCTCACCTGTTTTTGCGGGGATCATCGAATGGATTTTTTGGAAAAGGAAGCCAAGTAAAGTATGGGGTGTTGCAACAATACTGGCAATCGTTGGATGTGTTCTTTTATTTGTAAACAAAGGTGAAGCAACGGTTGACCCGCTTGGAATTGCGCTTGCATTAAGTGCTGGTGTGATGTTTGCTATATATACTAATTGTAGTAAACAGTTAACGGAGAATGAAGAAACATTACCTGCTGTTGCAATGACATTTACATTATGCGCCATCATGCTACTTCCATTTTCACAACAAGGTGTTACATGGATCTTTGAAGGGCAGAACTTATTCCCGATGCTATTTATGGCCCTTGCTGCAACAAGTTTAGCTTATATATTCTATTTGGCGGGGTTAGAGAAAATCAGTTCATCGTCTGCGGTAACATTATCGTTGGCAGAGCCATTAACTGCATCTTTATTGGGTGTGTTCTTAATAGGTGAATATTTAAGCCCAACCTCGTGGATAGGGGTAGCTATGTTACTTGGTGGGATTGTTGTTTTAACATTGGGGGGAAGAAAGACTGTAGCTTCGGTGAAACTAGAAGAGACGACACCGAATGTGGATTTAAAAGAAATAGGATAAAATTTGTGAGACATGCTTTCGATCAGGAGGTATGTCTTTTTTTGTTGTGGTTTTGATGTGGTAGGTGTGGTAGGTGTGGGATTTTGGGAGTGGGGGATCTGAAATCCAGGAAGCGGTGATCTTTATGAGGGGGATGGAGGTCAAACTTGAGGGATATCCTGGAGCGATGACCTTCACGAGGGAGATGAAGACCGAAAGAGAGTGAAACCCTGCTCGAAGTGGTCTTCATGAGTATGATGAAGACCGAAACCGAGTGAAATCCATCTCGAAATGGTCTTCATAAGGGTGATGAAGACCGAAAGAGGGTGAAATCCTGCTCGAAATGGTCTTCATGAGGGAGATGAAGACCAAAAGAGAGTGAAATCCGGCTCGAAGTGGTCTTCATAAGGGAGATGAAGACCGAAAGAGAGTGAAATCCAACTCGAAACGGTCTTCATAAGGGTGATGAAGACCAAAAGAGAGTGAAACCCTGCTCGAAGTGGTCTTCATGAGGGAGATGAAGACCGAAACCGAATGAAACCCTGCTCGAAGTGGTCTTCATGAGTATGATGAAGACCGAAACCGGGTGAAATCCATCTCGAAACGGGGCTGTCCAAAAAGCCCTAAAAAGAAAACAGATGAATGGAAATTTTGATTTCCCATTCATCTGTTTTCTATTTTCTTTGATTTTTGGTGAAAGTAGCTGGCGGATGCCTGCTACTTTCAGGAGATTGTGAGCCATTGCC
>NZ_JBMIRP010000077.1:0-5124 GCF_049202975.1 Ureibacillus sp. MALMAid1270
CTAACGGATGAAGCAGCGTTAGATGCGTTGATGCCTTGGTCAGAAGCAATTCCGACCAACTGTCACGTACCTAAACGAACTACATAGATAGCATAACAATAGCGCCCCCTGAAAACCAGGTGGGCGCTATTTGACGCTTACGTTTCCAACATCTAAGTATGTGCAGCGACTTTGGTACTTTGGTCGCAACAATGCGAAATCTGCGACAGCAGTTTTGCATTGCTTGTCAAAGTACAAGACCAACCATTTATTATGTATGTATTTTGATAAATAACCTTTACTTTAAGACATTCCCTCACCTCCAAAAAAACAAACAGATTAACACTAAAAATATCAATCTGTCAACTATTTACTCTTATATTATAGCATTTTTTTGTACATTTGTCGAATTTTCCTCTTACGATATTATTGACTTTTAAAACAAAATGTGATAATAAAAAAATCGCTCTATTAAGGACATTTTTCAATTGGTCATTAAATTATTAGACCCGATCAAAAGTATGTCTTTAGAGCGATTTTTATTTACACTTTGATAAAAGAAGAATTTTATAAAAAATTTTTTAATTTGCATCGTATTCCTCAATTAACTTGTACAAGGTTGTTCTGCTAACACCTAGTTCATTGGCAAATTGTGTTTTGTTTATTTTACGTGCCATATATTTCTCATATAATTCCTTGAATTTCTCGTCTATTTCAATTGCCTTTCTTCCCTTGTACTTGCCATTTGCTTTTGCGATTGCGATTCCTTCACGTTGGCGTTCCAGCATATTCATTCTTTCAAATTCATTTATTGCCCCTAACATTGTAAGCATTAGTTTTCCCTGTGGCGTTGAAGTGTCAATATTTTCTTTTAGAGAAATCAAAGTAACGTTCTTCTCTTGCATTAACTCCACTAATTCAAGTAAATCCTTTGTACTCCTAGCAAGTCGTGAAAAGTCATTAATGATAATGGTATCCCCTTCACGCATATAGTCGAGCATGGCTTGTAATTGTGGTCTTTTCGTATCTTTTCCACTTACTTTCTCAATAAACCATTTGTCAATGCTGGCTCTTTCTTCAATTGCTTTTACCTGTCTTTGTTCATTTTGTTCGACTGTTGATACCCTGACATAACTTATAAATTTTCCTTTGCTCATTTTGAACGCCCCTTATTTGTTGTTATGTATATTTTACCAATATGTTCATTTAAAGTCTATAACTTAATATACATTTTGTCCAAAAATTACATAAATAACTTTATTTGAACACAAATAAGGAGCAATAAAATTGTTCATTTAGGTCATGGTCTATCTAAACAGTCGGTAATCTATTTGACCTTTTAACCAAAAGAAAAAGACCATATGGTCTTTTAGTTAATCTGATGTGAATTAAAGCACCGTGACTGAATAAAGCATAACTCCATATTTTGAAATGAACCTTTTTTTCAAACAGAAGAGTTACCGTATAACATTTCTTTTATATTAAATCGATATTCAGAAGGCAATTTATCTATTTCACGAGAAACTTCTGCCCTTAGACTATTTCTGCCCTTAATAACAATTTCATTTTTCTTTAATTGTATTTTACCTATACTATATGGTGCATAATAAATATCTAACTTATCTATAGCTATAATTCCAGTCTTATTAGTATTAAATTCCGTTAGTCTTAGTTTAAATTCAGCCTTTGTAAGATGACTTCGTGGAACATGGTACACGATTTCGGCAAGATAGTCTTTATTTTGTGCTGTAGCATAAATAAGTTCCATATCAATTCCATTTTTAGCAATATACTCTATTACACCTTCAATTTTCTCTTTTTCTAAATGGTCAAAGTCAGCAATCAGCCTTAGACCTTCACACATTGAATGGAACACCATATTTGCTTTAGCTTCGTCATCTACTTGGTTATACTCTGATAAATTTAATGTGGAATATGTGTATTTAAAAAATTCGTCAATAGCTATCGATTGTTTGGCTTGTTCCATTGTTTCAGCGATACTGAAATAAATCTCATCGTAGTCAGGTGACATTACTTCGGCTCTTCTCAATAAGTTACTAAAAAGTTGAGAGTAAATATAATCGTAAGGTGCTAATGTATTCCGTTCAAAATGGTCATATAATCTAACACCAATTATTCGTTTCAACAATGGTCTAGGATTAATCTTGTAGGAATATATCAAGCTATCAACACGTTTGACTGTATTCAAAAAATTAATCTCTTTTTCTTTTTTGGCATAATTTTTTAATTCTTCATCAGTTTGTGGAGCAATATCAATAATATTATTAAGGCTATTCAATAACTTATCTTTATTAAAATCTAGTTTATTAACCTCTATCTGTGAAACCTTGTTAATGGCTTCTTCAACTTTTAACAGTCCATGTTGAAAATCATGAATGTTTAACTTTACGTTATTAGTGAAGTTCCCCTCAATTTCTACCTCTGCAATTATTTTATAAAGAGATTTTAATTTAAACTTCTTCTTTGGAGGTGCATTGTTTATAAATCGAATTAATATACTTTCAAAAGTAAATCCGTGAAATTCTCCAATAAAATGTTCATTTAAAAACGTATCAAGTAGAATTAATGATTTATTTTTTTCTTCTTTAGTACCAAAATCTTTATATTCAATTAAAAATCTCATAATTTACCCCTTAGTGATAAAGTATCTTTTATTGTTATATTATAATCCTTATCAAGATAAATCTGAACTGTTCCTTGAAATAAGAAAAAAGCATTACTCCTTGTTAAAAGTAATGCACTAGTTTAAATATTCCTTTACTTTTGATTGACTACATTCTTACTTCAAGATTTACCAGTGGTGAAAAGGCTCTATGTTTATCCATTATATCATCACTAAATAAATTGACATAAACTCTGACCATTTCCATACTTGTATGCCCTAAAATCTGTTGTAATTCAAATAACCCTGCACCGTTTTTTACACTCAATTTTGCGAATGTATGCCTAAAGGTATGGCAGGAGCATCTAACCCCTTTTATATCAGCTTGCTTCCCGTAAAATGTTACCCTGTTTTGGAATTGTCTTTTAGACATCTTCTCACCGTCAAGCGTAACAAACAAAGCATCTGTTTCCATTACTCCACGTATCTGAATATATTTCTGCAATTGATTTTTCATTTTTGACTGAATAGGAACGATCCGCTCTTTATACGTCTTTGTATTCCTTATATGGAGTTTAGATTCATTCCACAAAATATCTTGAACACAAATTCCTTCTAATTCGCTCACACGCACGCCTGTTTCAAGTAGTAATAGCATAAAAGTATAATCCCTTACACCTACAAAAGAGCGTAAATTCGGCTGATTAAAAAGCGTTTGAAGTTGTTCATTTGTAAAGGTTTCAACAACTTTTTTACGGTCTTTTAGTAATTTGATGTTATTTAATGGATTTTCTTTAATATGCCGTTCACGATGCAAAAAATTGAAAAATGCTCTAATGGCTCTTAAACGTGTGTTAATTGTTACTGTTTGTAATCCTTTTTCTTTCATGTGCAAGATAATACTTTTTATTTGGTCTTTTGTTATGTTTGCAGGTGCAGGATTAAACTCTTTTTCCCTTAGCATTTTGTAAAAAACTGATAATTCATTTCTGTAGTATTGGATTGTTTGAGGTCTTAAATTTCTGATTAGACAATCATCAACAAATAAAGAAAGTGCCGTTTGGAAATCAATCTCCTTTATTACTTTTGTTGTGTTAATGATTGATAATTCCTCAATAGATAATTCGTTTGTACGCCTTGCCATATAAATTCCTCCTTGTTTATGACAGGGGTACGCACACGATTTTATGTACACGATATTTTTGTAAGAATCGTATTGGAGATAAATAAAAAACGTTCCTTACATAGTGTAAGAAACGCTGATTTCACTGCATTGGCAAGCAGTGTCATGATACCGGTGGTCGGGGTCGAACCGACACTCCAGAAGGAACACGATTTTGAGTCGTGCGCGTCTGCCAATTCCGCCACACCGGCAAAGAAAAAAAAGTATAAAAAAAATCGGTTAAACCGATAAAATTTATGGAGGCGGCTACCGGATTTGAACCGGTGATAAGGGTGTTGCAGACCCGTGCCTTACCACTTGGCTAAGCCGCCTAATCAATTGGAGCGGAAGACGGGGTTCGAACCCGCGACCCCCACCTTGGCAAGGTGGTGTTCTACCACTGAACTACTTCCGCGTAGTGGCTGGGGTACCAGGATTCGAACCTGGGCATGACGGAATCAAAATCCGTTGCCTTACCGCTTGGCTATACCCCAATAATATGATAAATTGATTAATTTATTATTTAAATGGGGCGACTGATGGGAATCGAACCCACGAATGTCGGAACCACAATCCGATGCGTTAACCACTTCGCCACAATCGCCATAATAAGATATTCTTTCTGAAAGACAAAAAAATTGGCAGGGGTAGTAGGAATCGAACCCACACCAAAGGTTTTGGAGACCTTCGTTCTACCTTTAAACTATACCCCTATAAAACTGGTGGAGAGGGACGGATTCGAACCGCCGAACCCGAAGGAGCGGATTTACAGTCCGCCGCGTTTAGCCACTTCGCTACCTCTCCATATATGGTGCCGGCGATAGGAGTCGAACCCACGACCTACTGATTACAAGTCAGTTGCTCTACCAACTGAGCTACACCGGCAAATTATTAAAAGAATGGTGGGTCCGGACGGAATCGAACCGCCGACACTTTGAGCTTCAGTCAAATGCTCTACCAACTGAGCTACAGACCCACATAATAATTTTTAAAAATGGCGGTCCCGACCGGGATCGAACCGGCGATCTCCTGCGTGACAGGCAGGCATGTTAACCGCTACACCACGGGACCATTTGGTTGCGGGGACAGGATTTGAACCTGTGACCTTCGGGTTATGAGCCCGACGAGCTACCGAACTGCTCCACCCCGCGATAATATTATTAATTAATTTGTTTAATGGTGGAGGATGACGGGCTCGAACCGCCGACCCCCTGCTTGTAAGGCAGGTGCTCTCCCAGCTGAGCTAATCCTCCAACTAGTTTTCTTACATTATAGAAATTTAATGGTGACCCGTACGGGATTCGAACCCGTGTTACCGCCGTGAAAGGGCGGTGTCTTAACCACTTGACCAACGGGCCAT